>NZ_JABUYE010000006.1:0-233496 GCF_014897485.1 Brevibacterium sp. FME37 | reverse complement strand
CGCGGCAACGGAGCCGGAATCATGGGCAACCAGCTACCCATGAAAAATCGAGGCTAATGACGACCTTATCGCCAGCCTCGCGCAATAGTTTCTTGGCTGAACTATCTAGTCGGGCATTGTTTAGAAGTGGCTCCGTTGCCAAGCCCACAGATCCAGTGCCCGAGTCCAGGAAGGCGACGAAGGTCCAGGGGGGCTGAAAGAGAATGCAGTAGATGGTTTCTCAGCTTCCCGAAGAAGAGCCCGTACGGATGGTTGTTCTTAATCTCTTCATTTCGCCTCTTCGACTCTTCAATGTGATCATCGCTCAAGTACTTCTGCTCAATAATGCGCCCTTGCTCGACGACAGCACACAACCCAGATGTGTATGCAAGGATCGACTGGTCCAATGCAATGATCAGCTGGTCTTGCACCGACAGATCTCCGACATTTCTCGCTAGCTCTGAAGAAGCTTGATCGTCAGATTCACAATGATCTAAAAGTGCTAGGAATTGTATTGCGAATCCATGCCAGGATCTAAGAATCCTTCCATAGCTTGAGACCCGGATCGAAAACTTCTTCCCGGCGCAATTCTTGATGTCTTCGTCGGCATTCTTGAGGTGTTCTCGCCTCTCGTCGTCGGTAGCACCCTCTACTGGATCGCTGCTCATGAGTTCGGCTCCTTGCGACAGTGTCGTGGCACGACTGCCACTTTGGATATCGGATCAGTGCCGCGACCACTGCGCTTCCTACTCTTCCACCTCGCCTGAACTACTACGCTCCCAATAGTCACACGGTGCCTCCTACGGGAGCCGTGCCCTAACTCGAAAGACTGTTGGCGACACTCTTCAAGTGGTTCGCGAACTTCCGGGCGTCTGTTTCCTTCTTCGCTGGCGCTTCGATGAGGCCGGTAGATCCGTCGGTGAAGGAGATTACGATATAGACCTTATTTCGGTTCTTTCGCAACAGTCCACCAGCAACAGCTCCGATAGGGCCGAACAGTACACCGCCTGTCACGACTCGGGCAGCTGTGATCCGACTGCCGGCGTTTGCGCCAGCTTCAAATTCGACCTTTGCTCCTATGAGGTCGAACTCTTGACCCTCTCCGCGGAGTTTCCGTCCGTCGACTTTCCAGCCGTTGAAAGCTACTGGCCCGTCTGGAATCCGGACTGAAGTGAATGAGACTGGAGCCGACGAACCTGAAGCGGCTACTTCGTCATTGCCTGCTGCCCCTCTAGCGGTGATTAGCTTGGACAGGCGCTGGATCTCCTTCTGCTGCCTGCTGGTGTACCAGATCTCATGTGGCCGGCCAGCGCCGGTGGGAGCGTACCCGCGGGTGATGATCTCGTATGTTCCGGGTTTGCCGCCTTTAGGCTTCTCGTCGCTAACTTGAATGATCTGATCGAACGCGATCGTGACACCTGGTGTTGATCCGCCGAGCCTTCGCATCCGCCCGTGCGTGATGACGATAGCTTCGGGGGTGGTTGTTACTGTGGATCCACGGAATTTCGCGTCTTGCAGTTCGTCCATACCCGGGACCTTACTACAGACGTTACGACTACTAACGGCCTGGGTCTTTCGGGTGGACGATACTTAGGTTCACCAGTTCCGGCCCAGCCTCCCAGATGACCTTCCACCCGTATTTGGGTCCTGCGTCGGGCCGCTGGTCTTGGGGACTGATGCAGGGTTTAGTGACGAAAGGTCGATCACCAATCACCTGAGTCCTGAAAGGCAGTCTCAGCTCTGACGGTCGAATATCGCCGCATATCGTTGCCACGAGACAAGTGTCATCACCATCGATGAAGCGATCGCGATCGCAGCGGGTACAGGACGGCGCTTCCACGCCGCGATCATCGCAGTCCCCAAAACGATCGTGCCCACGGCGTTGATACCGATGAGTGTGCGATCGCTGGCAGGCTCAGCTGACCATAGTTCCTCTCCAAGCATCGCTCGTGTTGCAAAGGCACGGTGATGTTTTGGCGCGGGAGTCATAACAGGGTTCACAGCGAACCACGCTGCCACCCCTGCGGTCTGCAAAGGGTCACGTTTCCACGCGGGCACTAGGAGCAATGGGGTCGTAATTAGCCGGCTCCAGGCACTGATCGGATGACAGTGTTTTGAGAAAATATATTGTCGTATATTCGCCAGACGCATACCCGAATTCTATCTCTCGCGGAGGACGATCGGGATGCTGTCGTCCTCCGCCGGGTTGCCAATGTGACCGCCATTGGCGTGCTTCTGCTTGAACAAGCGACGCAGTAGGCGTTTCATTCGCACCCGCGTCCTGGCCAGTGCTGGTCTCCCATGCCGATCGCGGAGCCACGATGGTGGGGTCGAAAGTTGACCAGTTCGGGGCCATGTTCACCGATCATCCTGAATCCTGCCGGCATCCCTGCTCGTGCGCTGCGTTGTTCCCCTGACCGCACGTATCGTCCACTGTTGAGCAGCCAGCGTCGGTGCGCGATGCCCCACCAGTGGCGGTTCGTGCCGGGCCCGTAGCGGCGGGTGTTGTAGTCGTTTATGGTCACCATTTCCCCTGGTTCAGTGCGGCAATTACTGCACGGGCGTCTTCTCGCCATAATTCCCGAATTTCTTCGAGCGTCGTTTCCCAGGTGACGGGCTTCTCTGCGGGCCCGTGGTTGCGTTCCCAGATCGCTTCAGCCGCTCTGTCTACTGATTCTGGCGTTTCCAGGGCGGATCGTTGCCATGCCGCCCCTTCCTCGAACCAACTTCCTTGCTCGTCGCTTACGGCGCGTTCGTAAGCTCTCGCTGCTGCCTTCTCGTCCCAGTTCATTGCTTCTGCTCCCGAGACTCTTCGGTTAAAGTTCTGGAAACGGTAGACACGGAGGTCTCCTCATGTGGGTAGTAGTCGGCATCCTTCTGGGCATTGCCCTCATATGCTGGTTGGCGGCGAAATTCCTCGCGCCATCGAGTCCTCAACAGCCCGTCGACACCGACACCGTTGCACCGGACATCTCCGATCAGACCAATAGCAGCACTTCGATCAGCGAAACGTGGCTCTCGAAAGAAGAAGCTGATTCCGAACTGGTTCGTGACCCCACTGGAACACTCGCCTTCCGAATTGAGCGCCGCGAGGGTGAGTTCCGATTCGTGAGTGAAGAGTCTGGTAAGCAGCCCTCCCCCGGCAACCTGGCGCTGGCAAGACTCGGAATCTTCTACCTGAACGTTCGAGGGTGGAAAAACTACCCCGCCGCACGGCTGAAAGTTGGCGATCATATTGACCTTCGCAGGGAGCCTAAGAACAAGTACGATCCCAACGCGATTGCTGTCGCCCGCCCCAGTTCGAAACACATCTACGGTTACGTCAACCGGGGGTTTGCTCGGCGTCTCGCGAAGCCCATCGACGCCGGCGAAAAGTTCGTCGGGGTCGTCATGGGCATAGCGGGCATTACGATCGTAGTCATGCCCGCCGAGGTCGCCGAGGAACTGAACCTCTAACGACTGTCGACGCCGCAGGGCCATCACGTCTTGGCTGCGGTCACATGTCTTTCTCATGGTCGTAGCTTGTCCTCACCTACGGGACTTTTCCCAGTCCTGACACGCGGTTGGTGAGGTTCGGTTTCGGCTCCAACGTTTGGTGAGGTTGCGTGAGGTTCGGGTTTGGGATTGTCGGTGTTTGAGGTTCCACCGGAGGCCCTGTGCGCCTCTTCCAGCCATCTTCGTGTCGCCCATGACTCCACGTGTGGTTCGAGGGCTACGGCGGCCCAGACGGCGGCGGGGATGATCGTGGCGGTGATGATGAGCGGGATCATGATTCGACCGCCAATGCTCGGGCAGCGTCCATGGCTTCGGGGAGGGTGCGGTGGAAGTCTCCGGCCCGGCAATATCCGTGGGGCGGGATCGCGAAGAACTCTACGCCGTCACCGAGTCCCCACCCTTCGTTGGCGAGGACACGTGGCACTGGATGGTCGGGGCAACTGACCATCCCCCGGCATTCGCCCCTGTGCATGTCGCGTTCGATCAACAGGCGCATCTCTGCATGATCGATGATTCGGTCATCCCCGCCTGGCAGGCCGGACACCCAATAGCGTGGTTCGCCGGGCGGCTTGTCCCACGGCGTCCACCATTCCCGTCCGCGCCTGCCCGTGTACCGACCCGATGCGAGAATCTCGTCGATGATGCTCATGCCGCGTTCCTCCTGCGTGCGTCGGCCTCTCGGGTTCGTCTGGCGTTCTCCTTGAGGATGTCTTCGTTCGTGGGGTCGATGCCCTGGGCGCGCAGGTCGTGGGCGATCTTCTCGAACGCTTTGACCATCTGGTCGTAGTTCGTGGGCTTCGGAACCTTGTCGTGCCAGTTCATGAGTGCACTCTGCTCGCGTCACAGTACACAGTTCGAACAAAAAAATACGGTCGGCTGGTACCTTGAGAGCTTTTGCGATCTTCCGCGCCGTCTTCGATGAGCACGTGGTGCGCTTCGTAGCCGGGTTGTCGGTCAGGGCACACGAACTGTGACGACCCAAAAGAAGAGGCCGCGGCACGCCGACTGACCGCCAGGAAACTCATCGACTGGGATGCTCTCGTCGACGTCTTCCGGTGGGCACACACAGCCCATGAAACTGCCGACGAGCTCAATGTCATACCCGAGGTGCTCGAAGACCGGCTGCGGTTCTTGCATCCTCACGAGAAGGTGCTGCTCCGACTGATCGGACAAGCGCGGAACGGATAGACCATGGCCAGTATTGAACACTACGAGACCAAAAAAGGTCGCAGGTACCGGGTCAGGTACGTCAAGCCAGACCGGAAGCACACGGACCGACGTGGATTCAAGACAAAGCGGGAGGCTCAGATCTTTCTCAACACGGTCGAGGTCTCCAAACTCGAAGGCACCTACATTGACCCGACCCAGGGGAAGGTAACAGTCGGCGAGCTTGCAGAACCATGGCGGGCACGACAGTCCCACCTCAAGATCACCACAAGCACCGGACTCGAGCAGGCGCTGCGGATTCACGTGCTTCCCGTGTGGCAGAACGTGCGAGTTGCAGATGTGAAACGCACCGCCGTCGCTGACTGGGTGGCAGCCATGTCGAAGACCCGCTCCCCGACAGTCGTGCTTCGTGCCCATGGTGCCCTGCTCGGGATCCTGGGTGACGCAATGCGCGACCGCCTCATACCTGTCAATCCTGCCGCTGACCTCGACAACCTCCCGAAGCGCCGGAGGACCGAGCATATCTATATGACGCATGAGCAGGTGGCGAAGTTCGCCGAGGGGTCGAACGGGCGCGACTGCCTGGTCTACACGGCCTGCTACACGGGCCTGCGCTGGGGCGAGATGGCCGGATCAACGATCGCCCGAACCGACACTGGACGCCGGCGCCTACGCATCGTCGAGAACGCCGTATACGTGAAGGGAAAGCACCACGTGCAAACCCCGAAGACGCACGAGTTGCGAGAGGTCGAATACCCGGCCTTCCTCGATGATCTCATGGCTGATCAGGTCGAGGGCAAGGGGCCGGATGACCTTCTGTTCCCGGCGCCACGGGGAGGGTTCCTGCGACACGCCCGATCGCGCGAACGGTGGTTCAAGCGAGGGAAAGAATCGGCCGGCGTGCCCGCCTCGATCACGCCTCACGACTTCCGGCACACGGCGGCATCCTTAGCCGTGCAGTCCGGGGCGAACGTGAAGGCGATCCAACGGATGCTGGGCCACGCCTCAGCCGCGATGACCTTGGACACGTATGCAGATTTGTGGGACGAGGATCTGACCGTCGTTGCCGAGGCGCTGAACCGTGCCCGCGAAATGAAACTTGGGCAGAAGCAATGTCGGGGAATAAGAAAAGCCCCGCGATCCGCTATTTCTAGAGGATCGCGGGGCAATTTCATCGGGGTGAGTAACGGGACTTGAACCCGCGACATCCGCGACCACAACGCGGCGCTCTACCAGCTGAGCTATACCCACCACACGCGCTGCACCGAGGCGCAGACAGCAAGATACATCCTAACCTCACTGAGGCACCCGGGCAAACTCACAGCGCATATGGTGCACAATGAGACACAGATCTCCTGACGTGCAACGATTCAGTAGCGATGTATAACGGTTTCGGAAAAACGGTAGGAGCACCCGTTCGGATTCATTAGTATTGTCACGGTCCCACCCTCAATATCGTTCAAGGAACCCTGTACATGGCTCGTGCGCTGATCTCCGTCTCTCAAGACGGGTTCACCTATCTCACCCTCAACGGGGCGACGAGTCGCTACTCTGACACAGGACAGGCCATGACCTACCTTGGCGACTACGCCAGGGAAACTGCGACCCAAGTGCCTGTGACCATCGACGATGGCAAGCAGGAAGTCGACGTCCTCTTAGACGAGACCGGCAAGATCACCCCCGCTGCGTCCGCATCACCGACCTCGCCTCCCGAGTCCCCTCCGGAATCTTCTGCCTCCGCGGCACCTGCCGCGATGAACGGGGACACATCAGCAGATGAGGCCACGACCACCTCGGCGATGGACACCACCTCTGCCGACTCGCAGACGTCACTTCAGAACCAGCCCGATGCCGAGGCAGACGACGGGGACGACTATCCCCTGGGCACCCCCTTCTCCGGGCCGGCCGCTCCCAACGCTCCGAGAGTCAAGCGCACACGGGTGCGTAAGCATGCCCCGCACCACAAGCGCTCTCAGCACAGTCGACCGCAGCGGCTGAAGAAGATCACCGTGCCCGGCCTCGTGCTCATCGGCATCGTGATCCTGATGATCGGGGCGTTCGTGATCCCGAACATCGTCCCCGCCGGCTCCCAGGATTCACCGCAGACGATCGAATCGGAAGAGCAGATCAACCCGGCCTCCGAACTCTCGGTCGACAAAACCGAAGACGTCGTCCCCGGCTTCGACAACTCCCCGAAGTGGGAAACGAAGATCCCCAAGGACGCCTCGGTGACCGCCTCCGATCGTGGTGTGCTCGTCGTCGACGGCGGCAAGCTCGAAGTACTCGACTCCGCGACGGGCAAGACCCGCTACTCGGGAAAGACCAGCCAAGCCCCGACCTTCGCCGTCGACACGACCATCGACGGCAAACCCGCACTGCTGTGGCAAGCCGGCAACACGGCTGAGGCACTCATCGACGGCGAGAAGAAGACCAAGACCTACCAGCTGCCGGAGAAAGCTCGAATCACATCGGCGGGCAAGAGTGTCCTCATCAAGTCGGGCAATCGCCTGTCCACGTTCGGCGTCGATGGACTCGTGAATGTTCCGACTCCCGAATCAGGATCAACGCCGATGGCGATCGAGAACGACGAGCTCATCAGTTCCGACTGGAACGGGCCGGTGAAGGCGAAGAACATCAAGTCCGGTGACGAACGGTCCGTCAAGCTCGAAACACCCTCTGATGAACTCCAAATCATCAAATGGGTCTCCGCCGGCCACGGCAAAGCGGTCACACTGTGGGGCGAGCAGGGAGCATCGACAAACTCCGGTCACCGCATTCAGCTCGTCGTCCATTCCCTGGAAGACGGTTCGATCCTGTCGACCGTGACCACGACGACCGACATCGTCGGCGAGATGTCATGGGTGCGCGGCCAGGGCGGGAAACGTGCCTACATCGGCCCGTACCTCTTCGACCTGGAAAGCGGACTGCTGCTCATGGACACCTCCAGCAAAGACATCCACCTGTCGGAACCGCGCGGCACAATCGTCCCCTGCACCGTCGACAACGACGACTCCTGCCTGCTGGCAGGCAAGCACGCCTATCGCACAGATACGAACCTGTTGGCGCTGACCGACAACGGCGGCACGGCCATCGTCGACGGGAAAGATTCGACGATTCGCGCTTATGAGAAGACGTCCGACACGAGCGAAAAATAGGCTATGACTTTCTCACCCTTGGCGTAGCCATTAGGATGGACAGCGACGTGCCTGTCTGCCATGTCCCCTTGTACGTTTGATGCCGGAGTCCCCACCGCGAAGGAACACAGTGCCAGCTACACACGAGTTCAGCCGCACAGCGGCCGCCCTCGGCACTGCGCTTGCCCTGATATTCCTCCCCTTCGCCGGCACAATTGCTCCTGCGCACGCGAGCCTCACGAATTCTGCCGAGGCGGAAACAAGTACTTCCACGCCTGGGAACGACGGCACGGAGGCTGGAGACTCAACCGGCGGTAAGAATGCTGAACCTGCAGCGGATGATGGCAACGTCAACGGCCCCAAGGAGTCCGACGAGCCCGACGACAACGACGACGAGGCCAAAGATGAGGCCTGCGACCCCCCAAAAGAATTCACCGACGGTGACCCTCCATGTAAGACTGCTGAGTCGTTGGTAGCGACCTGGGGTGACGGCAAGCAGGACCCCAAACAAGAAAAGAAGACTCTTAAGCTAAAGACGCCGGATAATAATTCCGGAAGCATGCCGAAGAGCTGGGTGGGCGCGGAATTCGATGGTCCTCCCAAGGATGAAAGCGCCATACGCTGGCCTACCCAAAACGGTAGTGGCTCGAACGGTTCTTCCGATTCGACGGCTACTGGCGCCGAGTCAAACGCCGGTACGGACGACAGCGGAAATCCTCTTCCGGATGCTACTGCCGCTGCCGCACCCGATAAGTACTCGTTTAACGATGAGGGATATGTAATAGACGCCGAGGATCCGAGCAAAGCGCCGATGAAGTTCGAGGAATTCGAAGACGCTCCCGAACCGGCGTGGACCTTCACTTCAGATGGAGAGGACATCACCGTAGAAGACGGCGAGACGTATCCTCCAGATCCCGATGATGATGCTGGAAGCAACGGAACCGATGACAACACTGGCGGCATGGCTAGTGACAATGCCGGGGCCTCTGAAGACACAGACAACACGGCCAGCTCCGATACCGGCGCTGACGGCGCGAACTCCGACGCAGACTCGAAGGACGCCACAGCCTCGAAGAATGGCAATAAGGCGAATTCGTCCAGCTCCGCAGACGGCAACACCCCATCTGACTCGGACAGCAATTCCTCGTCGAAGGCCTCCTCTGACTCCAAATCCTCGGACTCCGCGAAAGCTGATTCGAAAGACGCCGACGCTTCGTCATCGTCAGACGCTGACTCTTCCAAGAAGAACTCTGATTCGAACTCCTCGTCATCCTCGGACGGATCCGACTCCGACTCTGATTCCGGCAAGTCCGACAGCGTAGGAGATGCCGATAACGACGGCAGCTCGAACAAAGACGGCGGCAAGGACGACAAAGACTCAGCCGACAAGAACGGCTCCGGAACAACCTCGGGCGGCAGAGGACCAGACGGTAAGGACACCACCCCTGATCCTGAGACCGGCAACGGTTCCTCCGATACACGCGATGAGATCCCTGGAGACGTCGGCGACGATTGGATGCCAGGGAACGGCGAGTCCCCTCCTCCTGACTATTCGGATCCCGTCCCACAGAACCCCGATACACCGGCGCCCGATGATGACACTGACCTCATCACCGGAGGCGACACACCGGAGCCGCGCAGCGACAAACCGCCATCTACCTCCTTCGGTGAGTCGATTGTGTCAACGATCGCGAGCTCGTGGCCGGTCTTCATCCTGGCAGCCTCCGGCATGGCCGCAGTCGGCTTCATCATCTGGCTCGTCGGACGCCGCAACAAGCAGAACTGAGCCGTCTCAGACCCGAACCGTCTTCACCGAAGACCGGTTCTCAGGCCTGTTGCTGCCCTAAGATCGCAGCATGGACCTCTACGATTCTGAATTCCAGGTCGTCGCCGTCGCCGAATCTCTGGCAGCCAGGCTGGGCACCAATGAGAACCACACGGTGGCCGCGGCCGTCATGGACACCCACGGTCGCATCCATACCGGCGTCAACGTCCACCACTTCACCGGTGGTCCCTGCGCCGAGCTCGTCGCCATCGGCACTGCGGCAGCGGCCGAAGCAGGACCCCTCGTCACAATCGCGGCGGCCGGCGATGGCGGTCGGGGACTCCTGTCACCCTGTGGCCGGTGCCGTCAGGTCATTCTCGACCTGCACCCCGACGCCCTCGTCGCCATCCCCGGATCGGGCTCTACGGCGTCTGCCGATATCGCTCCGATCTCCGCGCTCCTCCCCCATTACTACCGTCAACCGGATTCGGCGCCCCAGCGCCTCCTGAGGTTTCATCCTCGGTATTACGAAGCGACCACCTCGGCGAAGAAGACCCTGACTGTGCGCTGGGGCGAATCCCACACAACAGGTCCCGCCCTGGCCTACTTCGAGCACACCGACCACGGCCCACTGCCCATCGACATCACCGCGGTGCACACTCATCGATTGAGCGAGCTGACACCACAGATCCTCCAGCTGAAGACCGGGTCGAGCGTCGCCGGCTATATCGCCAATCTGCGCGATCACTATCCGACCATGCCCGAGGACGCGAAGGTTGAAGTGGTGACTTTCAGGCTCTCCGCGGTCAATATCTGACACTGGGAGAATCAAGCGGTTAAGCTTGACACGAGGCACGCTGGCACCCCGTCACGTGCATGAATGTATTCTCGACCCGGAGGACCTGCCCCGATGACTGACAATGTCTACACCTCAGATGTGACCGTCGACTCAGCGTCACCCAGCCAGCTGGCGGAATCGATTCGCCTGCGCGAAGAGCGCATCGCGGACAACATCGATGAACTTGTGGGCCGTGTCCACCCGAAGGTGCTGGCCACTCGCGCCACGAACAAGGCAAAGTACACCGTCGTCGACGAGGACTCAGGCTCGGTCAAGCCCGAAGCAGTTGCACTCGGCGTCGGCGTCGTCCTCGGCGTGGCCGCACTGATCGTGGGCGTCTCCGGCCGCAGCAAGCGTGGCTGAAGCCAGCCTGCCCATCCGCATGCTGCACGACCGGCTCCTTCTGGATCCGGGCGAAGAGGCCGGGGAGCGCAAATCCTCGGCCGGGATCGTCATCCCAGCAACCGCCAGCATGGGGAAGCGTCTCGTGTGGGGCAAGGTCGTCGCGGCCGGCCCACACGTTCGGCAGGCCAACCTCGGCGATACCGTCCTCTACGATCCTGAGGAGCTCGCCGAGGTGGAGCTCGAGGGGAACGCGTACGTGCTCCTGCGTGAGCGCGACATTCACGCGATCTCGGAGCCACCGGAACAATCGAGATCCGGGATGTACCTCTGACCTGCAGGTATGCGAGCTACCTCACAAAACCTCAAATGAGTGGTTCTCAGTTTGCAAGAACCCTGGCAACCTGAGTAATATTAATTCTCGTTGCGCGACAAGCGCAGCTCGCACCTCTAGCTCAATTGGTAGAGCAACTGACTCTTAATCAGTGGGTTCCGGGTTCAAGTCCCGGGGGGTGCACCACAGCCAAGAAGCCGCCGTTCGGAACATCCGAACGGCGGTTTCTTGTTTGTCTCCTGTGGCACGCAGCCGCTCGAGTGTAGCCGCTAGCGCTGGCGCCGAGCCGGTATCTTAGCTGCAGGTCGGACCGGTGCCCTGCCTGCTGCTCGGGCCCTGCCATTCATTCGGGTTCTATACGGCTTCAGAGCATTCTCCGAAACGCCGCAGCCGTCTGCGCACTCAAGCATGGGGTTCAAGTTGGCTCCGTCACCGGGTTCCGCAGCAGCGGCTGTGTCGATGAGACGGCCGTAGCAGTCGGGACAGAGATATGGTGCATACTTCATTGCGCACTCCTTGCAGATCGACCACTGTCTGATCTGCCGTTAGACATGCAGGCTCTGGGCCGACATGGGCGTATGCAATTTGCACAAACACGTCGCTCTCAGTCTAGCAGTCGGGCCTCAACGGCCCCTGTGCCGAGATCCGCGCGCTCAGGCCTGGCCTGCGCGCGCATATGCGCCGAGGACCTGACGTTCGGAGTCACCGAGGTAGGCACCGAGCTTCGCCGCCGCCGCCCTCGGGCTCTCATTGAGGTAGGCGTCGAGGACCTCTTGATTGCGTTCGACGAACGGCGCATGAAGAAAGTCGAGGACCTCGACTTTGAGGAAGGCCAGGCGCAGCTCGGCCAGCACATTCCCGAATGAGCGCATCAGGCGCGAGCTGTCCGACAATGAGACCACGGCATTGTGGAAGGACATATTCAGTGTCCCCACCTGCAACCAATCATCGGCGGCCGCAGCCGTGTGCGCAGCCTCGACGGCCCGGCGCATCTCCTCGGCGCCCGGGTGGTTCTTCGGAGCGTTCTCGAGCACAGAGCATTCGATGTGTCGCCGCACCCGGTAGATATCGATGACGTCCGAAGTGTTCGGCGAGGCCACCGAGACTCCGCGATGCGGAATGTGATTGACCAGCCCCTGCTCCCCCAACACACGGAAGGCCTCACGCAATGTGTTCCGGGAGACGTCGAATTCCTTCGCCAAGGCGGCTTCGGACAGGCGGGCGCCGGGACGCAGCTCGCCGGCAATGAGACGGTCGGTGAGCCGATTGACCAGGGACGATTCGTGATTCACAGTTCCATCCTAGTGATCGCGGCAACAAATAGCCCAGATTTGCGAGAACAGCTTCAGTCCTGAAATGTGACCTAGCTCTATTCTTGTTGAACAATCCATGCTAGATTGTCTAACGCTTCTTCGATAGTGATGCGGACCACCACCGTGGCTGGCCCCTATCGCATCGGCAGGCGGACCACATTCCAGGCAACTTGGAGACCCCATGTCACAGCCACAAGAACAGACGCCGCACAACCAGGCGCCCGATGACCAGGCGGCGAAGTCCTCGGTCAAGGTCAGCCGCAGTGCGATCCTGGGCGCGATCTTCCTCATGGCCACTTCGGCCATCGGCCCCGGGTTCATCACCCAGACGGCAACGTTCACCGCCCAGATGGGCGCGGCCTTCGCCTTCGCCATCTTCATCTCGATCCTCATCGACATCGCTATTCAGCTCAACGTCTGGCGCATGATCACCTCCTCGGGCAAGCGTGCGGCTCAACTCGCTTCGAGCGCCATCCCGGGCACGGGCATCCTCCTGTCGATCCTCATCGTCATCGGCGGTCTGGCCTTCAACATCGGCAACATCGCCGGCGGAGGTCTGGGACTCAATGCCCTCCTCGGCATCGACCCGAAGCTCGGCGGTCTGCTCACCGGTGTGCTGGCCATCGGAATCTTCCTGTTCAAACGCGCGGGCAAGGTCGTCGACACCGTCGTTATGATCCTCGGCGTCGGAATGATCATCCTCACCGTCATCGTCGCGATCGCCTCCGACCCGCCGGTCGGCGAGGCGATCAAGCAAAGCTTCCTGCCCGACACCATCAACTTCGCCACCATCACGACCATCGTCGGAGGCAGCGTCGGCGGCTACATCACCTACTCGGGAGCCCACCGTTACCTCGACTCGGGCAAGACCGGACCGGAGCATGCTCCCTCCGTGATGCGCTCGGCGCTCACAGGCATCCTCGTCACCGGCGTCATGCGCTATATCCTGTTTCTGGCCATCCTCGGCGTCGTGGCCTCGGGAGTCGCCCTCGACCTCAGCGGTCAGGCCGCCAACCCTGCAGGTCAGGCGTTCTCCGCCGTCCTCGGCGATGCCGGAATGCGCATCTTTGGTGCCATCTTCTGGGCCGCGGCACTGAGCTCGGTGATCGGGGCCGCCTACACCTCGGCGACATTCCTGTCCGCGTTCTCCACACGCCTCGGGAAGGGATGGCCGCTGCAGCTGGCCACGGTCGCCTTCATCACCGTCTCCCTCATCATCTACCTCATCGTCGGAACAGCACCGGCGACCCTGCTCGTCTTCGTCGGCGGATTCAACGGACTCATCCTGCCGATCGGCCTGACGATCTTCATGTACATCGGCTGGTTCAGGCCACGCCTGCTGCGAGTCGACAAATATCCCACGTGGTTGCTGATCATCGGCACCGCGGCAACACTGGTGATGTGGTACACGGCCGTCGGATCGGTCGGCCCCATCTTCGCAATGATCGGAATCGGAGGGTGACAATGACCGCCACAGATACGAACGCCACCAGCTCGGTGAGCATCGACCTCAACTCGGACCTGGGTGAGAACGTCCCCGACCGCATCGTCAGCGACGACGCGGCGATGCTGGACCTGGTCTCCAGCGCCAACGTCTCATGCGGTTTCCACGCCGGCAGCCCCCAAGGAATCCGAGAGACCCTTGCCGCAGCCACGAAGGGCGACGTCGTCATCGGCGCCCACCCCGGCTACGACGACTACGAAGGATTCGGCCGCCGGCCCCTCGACGTTCCCGCCGCGACCCTGCAGGCGCAGGTCGAATACCAGATCGGTGCCCTGTTGGGCCTGACCAGCGCAGTCGGCGGCTCGGTCTCCTACGTCAAACCTCACGGCGGTCTCTACAACGCCATCGTCCGCGACGAGGCGCAGGCCAAGGTCGTCGTCGATGCGGTCAAGGCCGTCGATGACTCCCTGGTCTTCCTCGGCCTGGCCGGGAGCGTGGCCAACCGGGTCGCTGCCGAGGCGGGACTGAGTGTCGCGGCCGAGGCCTTCGCCGATCGCTCCTACAACCCCGATGGCTCTCTGGTCGCCCGTACCGAACCCAATGCAGTGCTGCACGACCCGCAAGCCGTGGCCGCACGCGTGCTCAGGCTCGTCCAAACCGGACAGGTCGAAGCCATCGACGGCAGCCTCGTCGACGTCGACGCCCAGTCCATCTGCTTCCACGGAGACTCTCAGGGCTCGATCGACATGGCTCGGGCCGCACGAGAGCTCCTCGAATCCTCGGGTGTGACGATCGCTGCGTTCGCCGGAATGAAATGATGAGCACGCAACCTACCGCAGCAACCACTGCACTGGAGACGATGCGCGCGGCTGGTACCAAATCTCGCACCCGCATCCGAGACGGATTCTCCGGCCCTACCTCGGGGATGGCGCCGGGTCTCGTGCAGGCGAATCTCATCTCCGTGCCCGCCGAGTGGGCCTTCGACGTCCTGCTGTTCACCCAACGCAACTCGAAGCCGTGCCCGGTCATCGACGTCCTCGAACCCGGTCAGGTCGAATCCGTGCTGGCCCCGGGCAGCGACATCCGAAGCGACATCCCCGGGTACCGGATCTGGGAGGACGGTCAGCTCACTGGTGAAGTCGCCGACGCCACACAGGCATGGGCGGACCACCCGGATCTCGTGTCCTTCCTCATCGGCTGCTCGTTCACCTTCGAAAACGGGCTCACCGAGGCGGGAATCCCGATCCGCCACCAGGATGCCGACCGCAATGTGCCGATGTATCGCACCTCCACCGCATGCGCCCCGGCCGGTCGCGTCAAGGGGAACCTGGTCGTGTCCATGCGTCCGATCCCGGCCAGCCAGGTCGCCGAGGCGGTGCGCATCACCGACCGCTTCCCCGCCGTCCACGGTGCCCCCGTCCACATCGGCGAACCCGCACAGCTGGGCATCACCGACTTGAGCGCCCCCGATTTCGGTGACGCCCCGGTCATCGAAGACGGTGACATTCCCGTGTTCTGGGCGTGCGGAGTCACCCCGCAGGCGGCCATCCAGGCCTCGGGCGTGCCGTTCGCGATCACGCACTCACCAGGGAAGATGTTCATCACCGACGAACCGGAAGACACCTTTCGCCAATGACCACCGAGCTGACCTTCCACACCGCCTCCCGACGCCACCTCCTCGTCGAATGCGCGGACCTGGCCGCGACGATGGCCGTGCACCACAGCCTGGAAGCTGCCGATCTTCCCGGAGTCGTCGAGCTCATCCCGGCCGCCCGGACCGTGCTCATCGGCTTCGATCCGCGCCGAACCGGGGCAGGTGCCCTTGAGCAGGCGATCCGCGGTCTCGATCACGCCGAGTCCGCGACTGCCGCGGCGCGGGAGGTCAGCATTCCCGTGACCTACGACGGGGAAGACCTCACCGAGGTGGCCGACCTCCTCTCCGTCTCCCCCGCCGAGGTGATCGCCCGCCACCAGGCCGCGACTTGGGAGGTCGCATTCGCCGGGTTCGCCCCAGGCTTCGGCTACCTCGCCGGTGATGACGAACTCTTCAACGTTCCTCGTCGATCCTCACCGCGCACCCGTGTGCCCGTGGGCGCGGTGGCCCTGGCCGGCGAATTCACCGGCGTCTACCCGCGCGCCTCCCCCGGTGGGTGGCAGCTCATCGGACGCACTGAGGCGACTCTGTGGGATCTCGACCGGCAACCCCCTGCTCTGTTCGTGCCCGGCACGATCGTGAAGTTCACCGACGCCGAGCGGGAGACCGTGAGCGCAGAAGAGGCGACTGTGAGTGCGGACTCTGCTGCGTCCGTCCCGGAGGTGAGTGCCGAATCGGCACGTACCCTCGAGGTGCTCCAGCCCGGCCTGCAGCTGCTTATCCAGGACCTCGGGCGTCCCGGCTTCGCGTCGATGGGCGTCTCCGGTGCCGGTGCCGCAGACCGCACAGCTCTGCGGACCGCCAACCGGCTCGTCGGCAATACCGAGACCGCGGCCGGGCTTGAGAGCTTCGGCGGCGGGGCCCGACTGCGGTTCACCGGCGACGGGGTCGCCACGGTCACTGGAGCCGATGGGACGATCACCGTCACCGCCGGCGATGGGACGGTTCTTAAGCCCCAACTCGGCGAGGCCTTCGCTGTGGCTGACGGGGACGAACTCGAGATCGGCACAGCCACCCGCGGCATCCGGCGCTATCTCGCCATCCGCGGCGGTTTTGATGTCGCAACGGCGCTCGACAGTGCCTCGGCGGACACGCTTGCGGGACTCGGCCCGGCCGTCTTGGAGGCGGGCACCACACTCACTCTGCACCCGCAGCTGGCCGCGCCCCACCTCGTCGAGGTGAACCCAGCACCTGCCCGGGATCTGCCGCAGCCTGGGGAGACGCTCACGCTGAGCGTGACCTTGGGCCCACGCGATGACTGGTTCACCTCAAGCGGCGTCGAGACTCTGCTGTCCCAGGAGTGGACGGTCACCCACGAGTCCGACCGAGTCGGTCTGAGATTGAGCGGCGAGGTCCCACTCGAACGCGCCCGCACCGGGGAACTGCCCAGTGAGGGCGCAGTGACCGGGGCACTCCAGGTCCCACCGAACGGGCAGCCTGTGCTCTTCGGGCCCGACCATCCGCTCACCGGCGGCTACCCGATCATCGCCAGCATCGATGACACCGACCTCGCCGCGCAGCTGGCACCGGGTGTGAAGCTGCGGTTCGTGACCGGTGATGACACCGGTGAGAACAGCACTGACCGCGGCGATACGAACACCGGCCGCGACGTCACCAGCACCGCCCCCTCACCCCATTCCTCTGAGAACGGACACTGAATCATGTCGACCATCCTCATCGCCAACCGCGGCGAGATCGCTGTCCGCGTCATCCGTGCCTGCGCCGAGCACCGGCACACCTCGGTGGCCGTCTACGCCGACCAAGATGCCGATGCTCTGCACACTCAGCTGGCGGATGAAGCCTACGGGCTGCCGGGAACCACAGCGGGCGAAACCTACCTCAACATCGACGCGATCATCGCCGCAGCCAAGGCATCCGGGGCCGAAGCCGTCCACCCCGGCTACGGATTCCTGTCCGAAAACGCGGACTTCGCCGCCGCCGTCGAGGCCGCCGGCCTGATCTGGATCGGGCCCACTGCGGAGACGATCACGGCGCTGGGTGACAAGGTCACCGCACGACAACTGGCACAGAAAGTCGGCGCTCCCCTGGCCCCGGGCATCGACCGTCCCCTCGAGGACGCGAGCGAGGTCGAGGACTTCGCCGCCGAACATGGTCTGCCGATCATCATCAAGGCCGCGCATGGCGGCGGCGGTCGTGGAATGAAGATCGTCCATGACCTGACCGAAGTAGCCGATGCCTTCGAATCGGCCACCCGCGAGGCCGTGGAGGCTTTCGGTCGGCCCGAGTGCTTCGTCGAGAAGTACCTCGAACGTCCCCGCCACCTCGAAGTTCAGATCGTCGGCGACGGAGTAGGCCACGTGGTGGCCGTGGGTGATCGTGACTGCTCGGCCCAGCGCCGCAACCAGAAGCTCATCGAGGAGGCACCCGCCCCGGGGCTGACCGCTGACCAGCGTGAACGTCTGCACCGTTCGGCCGAGGCGATCTGCGCCGAGGTGAGCTACCGCAGTGCCGGCACCGTCGAGTTCCTGCTCGCCGCCGATGGCACGATGACATTCCTCGAGGTCAACACCCGACTGCAGGTCGAACACCCTGTCACCGAGGCGGTGTCCGGGGTCGATCTCGTCGCCGAACAGTTTGGCATCGCCTTCGGCCAGGGACTCTCGCTGGACGTGACCCCGCAGCCGCGCGGGCATGCGATCGAGCTGCGCATCAACGCCGAGGACCCGGGACGTGGATTCCTGCCCACACCGGGACGCATCGATGTCCTCACCGTGCCCGGCGGTCCCGGTGTGCGCTGGGATTCCGGAGTCCGCGCCGGTGACACCGTGCAGCCGGCGTTTGACTCCCTCTTCGCCAAGCTCATCGTCCATGGCCCCGATCGGGCCGGCGCCATCGCCCGCACCATGGTCGCGGCGAAGGAACTCACGGTCCAGGGACCGGCGACGGTTCTGCCGTGTTCGCTGGCGATCCTGACCGATGAGGCGTTCACCGGTCTCGGCGACGACGGTGTGGCCGGCATTCACACACAATGGATCGAATCCGAGCTGCTGCCGCGCTTCGAGACCCAGGATCGTCCCGCACCCGTGGCCGGCGCTGATTTGCAGCGCATGGATATCGAAATCGACGGGAAGCTCACCACCATCGGTCTGCCTGCCGGACTGCTGGTCGCCCTCGGTTCGGCCGGTGGGACCGGTCAGGGCACATCCGCGGCCAACGGTACAGCCACCTCGGCGACGGGAGACGAAGGAAGCGCGGGCGCTGTAACCGCGCCGGTGCCCGGCAGCCTCGTGGACTATCTGGTCGACGACGGCGCCGAGGTGGCCGAGGGTGACGATGTCGCAGTGCTATCGGCGATGAAGATGGAGACCCGAGTCCAGGCTCCCGTGGCAGGATCACTCAAGCAGGTCGCGAAGGTCAGCGACGTGGTTGCTGTCGGCGAGGTCATCGCGCGCATCGAGTGAGCATGATCTGTGTCGGGGTCTCGGACTAGAGTAGTCACTGAACTGAGAACCTCGGAGATGTTCCGAACGAGAAGAGGAGACCCTATGCCACGTCTGTCAGTCGGCGACACCGCCCCGGATTTCACCCTGAGCAACCAGGACGGCAAGTCCGTGTCCTTGAGCAAATTCAAGGGACAGCGAGTTGTCGTCTACTTCTACCCCGCCGCCATGACCCCCGGCTGCACCACCGAGGCCTGCGACTTCCGTGATTCGCTCTCGGCACTATCGGCCGCTGGCCTCGTCGTCCTGGGCATTTCCCCGGACAAGCCGGAGAAGCTGAAGAAGTTCGCTGAGAAGGAAGGTCTGAACTTCGATCTCCTCTCCGATCCCGACAAGACCATGATGGAAGAGTGGGGTGCCTTCGGCGAGAAGAAGAACTACGGCAAGGTCGTCCAGGGCGTCATCCGCTCGACGCTCGTCATCGACGCCGAAGGCAATGTGGAACTGGCCCAGTACAACGTCAAGGCCACCGGTCACGTTGCCCGAGTGCGCAAAGCACTGGGAATCGACGCTGCCTGATCTCCAGCGCCGCGTGATCGTTTTCAGCAACTCACCCTCGCCCTGCTAATCTTGGGAACGACGCGCGCGAGTGGCGGAATTGGTAGACGCGCTGGATTTAGGTTCCAGTGTCTGCGGACGTGGGGGTTCAAGTCCCCCCTCGCGTACACAGCGGAAAACGGCCTCTGGTTCGGGAGACATCCTCCCGGCCAGGGGCTTTTTCACATACTCTTGCAGTACATGTCGCCTTTCAGCGCTCACATGTCACCCCGCAGAACTATGAGGAAAGGTACGGACAGTCATGGCAGATTCGTCGACCACTTCCGTTCGCCCTGTTGAACCGACAGACGAGGCTCACTGGCGTGAGCTCTTCCGCGGCTACCGCGAGTTCTATCACCTGCCGGAATCCGAGGAAATCGTCTCCCGGGTGTGGGGCTGGCTCATGGACACAGCACACGAGTGCCAAGGCCTGGTCGCCGAGGCGGATGGCCGTATCGTCGCAATCGCGGACTTCCGGAGATTCTCGCGTCCGTCGACCGGCACGGTCGGTCTCTGGCTCGATGACCTCTTCACCGATCCCGAGGCCCGCGGAACAGGATCCGGACGTGCACTCATCGCCCGTCTCCAGGAGATCGCCGCGGACGAGGGTCGTTCGGTCGTCCGCTGGATCACTGCCGACGACAATGCTCAAGCTCAGGTCCTCTATGACAAGGTAGCGACGAAGACCAACTGGCTCACCTACGACGCGAAGCCGAAGGGTCTGTGACGTCCTGGGCGAAGTGCTCTTGAGCGAAATGCTGCTGAGCCAGGAGAACCAGCGCCTCGAGAAGTGGACGTCGCAGGACGCTGCCCAGCACCACGCTGCGCACCTTCTCCTCCAGCCCTTCCACCTCATCGATCGTCTCGAGGTCGATTCGCCCCACATGTTCCGCTGACTCTGCGTAGTCACCGAGGCGATCGAGGATGTCAGTGAGCCCTTCTTGGTCAAGCTCATCGACGGCATTCACCGCCGCACGATAGGCCGGCGAGGTCCGTTCGCAACGCCATCCCCGTTCGGCGATCACGCGATCGAGCACTTCTGAGGTCTTGACATCTGCCCGTGCGGCTTCCCCTTGCGCACCATCGCCGAGGAGAACGTCCTGAGCCACGGCCATGGCGTCGATGACCGTCGGCTCTCCGCTCACTGCTGCCACCACCTCACCAACCTTTGACAGCGGCAATCCGGCCACCGCGGTCAGGGCACGGACCAAGCGAAGTCTTTCCAGATGAGCATCGCTGTAGACCGCCTGATTCACACTGGTACGTCTGCCCTGCTGCAACAGCCCCTCCCTCAGGTAGTACTTGATCGTGGGCACACTCAGCTCCGAACGTCGCGCCAGCTCGGCCATGCGCATCTCGTTCGCTTCCGCCATACGAATCTCCTTCGGGGTATTGCACTTCCAGTACAGATACTACTACTATCCATTATAGATAGTTCCACTACCCATTAGGAGATATCGTGGACATCATCGAAATCGCGGCCATCCTGGTCATCGGATTCGTCGGTTCGGCAGAATTCGGCTCAGCAACCCTCGTCCACCCGGTCATTCGCAGACTGGAAACCGACGACCAACTGACGTTCGAAAAGGGGCTGCTCAAGACCTTCGGACGCGTCATGCCCATCGGGATGACCATTGCAACCGCCCTCGGCATCATCGTCGCGACCAACGACCCTTCGGCATGGCTCGTCTTCGCGGCCATAAGCCTCAGCATCGCGCTCATCGTCACGATCATCGGCAATGTTCCGATCAACCTGCGCACCGGTCGCATCACCGAGAAGACGGCACCGAAGGGGTTCATCGCCATGCGCCGTCGCTGGGACGCCTTCCAGATCGCGCGAGCATCACTGCAGCTTATCGGATTCATTCTCGCCGCGATCGGCATCGTCGGTGGCGCGTGACTGGAAAGCGGCCGAATGCTCAGCTCATGGGATGACGCAGCTCCTCGGCGTCCTCGGCCTCGAGCAACAGACCATTGACAAGTGTTCTGCTGTTGACCGCGAAATCTTTTTGCGCGAAGTAGCGAGCGACCTCCAGAAGCGCCGCCCGCTCAGGGACGAGAGCCAACCCTCGCGGCTCAGCGATGTCCTGGCCGTGGACTATCACCTCGCCGAGGCATGCCGGATAGTCCTTTGTCGGAGCAATCGTGATAGTGGTCGAGTCGCGGAAGTTCGCGAGAGTCTCTTCAGGGGTGCGCCCCTGGTATCGCGACAGCAGGCGAGCATTGTGCTCAGCTGGGTTGAATCCGGCGGCGACGATGCTGCGAATCCATGCCCACCTGCCGGTATTCGCAGCGGCACTGAGATGAGCAACCACCTGCTCGACACTCCAATCAGATCACAGCGACTGCGCCTGCAACTGGTCTGCGGCGAGGCCGCCAAGGAGACTCACGAGGCGAGCGCGTTCGGCATGGATGAGCGTCAAATATTCTGATTTCCTCACAGCGTGTGCCTCAGTGTCATGATCAGTGGCCGAGGCCGACGAACATCTCTCGACGCAGAGCATCCACGTGAATGCGTGCGATATCGACGGCCGCCATCGGATCGTGGTCGCGAAAGGAGGCAACGAGACGGGCATGATGGTCGCGGCCCGCATCGAGCTGTTCCTGCGGATAAGGAACGAAGTACTTGGTCAGTGCCTCATAGCAGGCGAGATAAGTGGGCACTTCCGGAAGGTCGCTGATCTCGGCGCACAGGCGGTGGAAGCGAGTGTCGGGGATGTGGTGCTCGTGCCAATCGGCGGCGTTCTTCGACTGCAGAATGAGGTCGTCGAGTTCATCGCACTGCGCCGCTGTCGCTCGCTGTGCGGCTGCAACGACGATCGCACTCTCCATCAGGCTGCGCTGATCGATGAGCCGGAGAATCGATTGCTCGTCGGCCCGATAGGCCGTGACTGAGGAGTCATTGAGCGCCGGCGGATCGTCGGCGACGAAGGTTCCTCCCCCGCGCCCTCGACGGCGGACCAGGACTCCATCGTCGACCAGGCTCTCCAAGGCACGGCGTGCGGTGATGTGGCTGACTTCGAGGCCCCCTGCGATGAGCTCTGTGCGGGGAAGCTTGCTTCCCGGCGTCAGCAGCGCATGTTCGATCGAAAGGAGAACTCGAGCTCGGACGGTGTCAACGGCTGAGAGCCGTGTGACCGCCGCAGATCCCGGAGCCGTGAACAGAGCCCGGTCGACCTCATGGGTCTCCCGGTTCGAGGCACGCGAATTTTTTCCCGCCATGTGTTGAGTCTATCGGCTCACAAGTTTAGAGTGTTCAAAATGAACACTTATATTGAGCGAAGGAGCTGCCAGTGCCACAGAGAGAACTGAGTGTCGGACTTGCTCAGCGCACTCCGCTCCACGGCCTGAATGTGCTGGCCGATCTGCGCAAGGACGTCGAGCGCACGCTCGCACTCCATCCTGAACTCGATATGCTCGTCTATCCGGAACTCCACCTGCAGGGCGTCGACCATTTGCCACACGATGAGCAGCCGGCCGCCCTCGCACAGATGGCGCTGCCCCCTCGACGCCCACTTCGTGAGGCAGATCGGTGAAATCGCCGCAGAATCCGGCATCTGGCTGTGCCCGGGAAGCATCGGCGAGACGACCAGCACTCACGCGCAGTACAACACTCAGCTCCTCTTCTCCCCCGACGGGACGCTGGCCGCCAGCTATCGCAAGATGTTCCCGTGGCGGCCATTTGAGCCCCACCTCCCCGGAACGGAATTCGTCGTCGCCCCGATCGACGGACACGGCGTCCTCGGTCTGTCGAACTGCTATGACGCATGGTTCCCCGAACACTCCCGGCACCTCGCGTGGATGGGCGCCGATGCGATCATCAACATCGTCAAGACGACCAGCCAGGACCGTGATCAGGAGCTCATCCTCGCCCGAGCCAATGCGATCGTCAATCAGGTTTACATGCTCAGCGTCAACTGTGCCGAACCTGTTGGTCGTGGCCACAGCATCGCCGTCGACCCCGAAGGGCATGTCCTCGCCGAGGCTGGACCGGGTGAAGACACCCTCGTCGTTGACATGGATCCAGGCCACATCCAACGGGTACGAGCTCGGGGAACGGCCGGCACCAACCGGATCTGGTCGCAGTTCGCCCCGGATGACGAGCCGATCTCATTGCCGCTCTATGCCGGTCACATCGAACCCAAGCGGTGGTCGCCCCACTATCGCGGGCACGACTGAGCCAAAGTTCAGCCTCAGCGCAGAATCCCGATCAACCGGCGGACCGCCTCGGCGGCTCTATGTCATCACTGAGAACAATGGAGTAATCATGTCAGACACGCTCACGCTCAAACGGACCCTCAAGCTGCCCTCGCTCGTCATCTTCGGCCTCGCGTATCTCACGCCGCTGATCGTGCTGGGGATCTTCGGCGTCATCGCCTCCGAGACCGGCGGCGCAAGTGCCAGCGCCTACCTGCTCGCCCTTGTCGCCATGCTCTTCACCGCCAACAGCTATGGGCGCATGGCCGCGGCCTTTCCTGTCGCCGGGTCCGCGTACACCTATGTTCGCAAGACCATCGATGGAAGGGTCGGATTCCTCGTCGGGTGGGCCACCATGCTCGACTACCTGTTCCTGCCGATGGTCATCTGGCTCATCGGAGGTTCGTACCTGCAGGCGCAGTTCCCCGGGGTGCCGATGGCCGTGTGGATCATTGGGTTCATCATCCTCACCACTGTGCTGAATATCGTGGGGATCAAGGTCGCCGACCGTGTCAATCTCATCCTCATGTCATTCCAGATCCTCATCATCGCATTCTTCGTGGTTCTGTCGCTGGCCGACGTCTTCGGCACGCACGGTGCGACCGGGCTCTTCAGCGCCACACCATTCACCGGCGTCAATTCGAGCCTCGTTGCGATCGGCGGCGGTGCTGCGATCGCCGCGTATTCATTCCTCGGCTTCGACGCGGTGACCACGTTCACCGAGGAGACAATCGACCCCCGGCGCACCGTTCCCAAGGCGATCATGCTCATCGCGGTCATCGGCGGCGGCATCTTCGTCGTCGTCGCCTACGCTGTGCAGCTGGTCCATCCCGGTGGAGTCTTCGAGAACTCCGACGCCGCGGCATTCGAGATCGCGCGCAGGATCGGCGGTCACCTCTTCGGTGCCATCTTCCTTGCCGCCCTCGTCATCGCTCAGTTCACCTCGGGAATCGCGGCTCAGGCGGCTGGCAGCCGTCTCCTCTATGCGATGGGGCGTGACGGTGTGCTGCCGCGACGCTTCTTCGGCAAGCTCAGCCCGCGCTTCCACACCCCGGTGCTCTCCCTGCTGGCGATTGCCGTCATCGGCCTCATCGCCATCTTCATGAACGTCGCCACCTCGACGTCGTTCATCAACTTCGGCGCATTCCTCGCCTTCATCATGGTCAACGTCTCTGTCATCGTCCACTGGGCCAAAGAGCGTCAGGCTGGTCGCCGCCACGGAATCCTGCTCAATCTGATCTGCCCTATCATCGGCGTCATCGTCATCGCCTTCCTGCTCACCCAGCTCGATGTCCACGCGGTCACCTTGGGTGGCAGCTGGCTTGTCATCGGAGCCGTGATTCTCGCCTTCACCACGAAGGGATTCCGAACTCAGCCCTCCGAGCTCGCCCTCGATGAGGTGGAGTTGGCCGAATCTGAGCAGTGATGCCTTCGCCCCGCCGAGGTCACCTGGACCGGCGCCGAGTCAGCAGCGCACCTGCACCGCAGGCAACGGCAATACCGAAAAACACCCAGCTGGACCAGATATGCCTGGGAGAGGCCATGTCGAACAGGCCAGGTATCAAGAGGATGAAAATCCCGGCGGAGACCGCAAGACCGATGATGAATCCAACCACTGCATACTGCTTAGACATATTGCCCTCTTCTCGAGTTGAAGCAACGGCTGACGATCATTTTACTCACGAACACCCAAAGAGTTCTTTACCCTTCGTGATCGCCGACGCGTTGTCTATGGGCAGAACTCCACGGAATACGACTGCGGATGCGAAGGGGCGCCGAACCGAGCTCTCGGAGCCAGCCATCGACGAGGTGGCGGCAGTCGAATCCTTTCAGTGATCTCTGCGCCTATGTGTGTGGCCACTGTGCGTACATCAGCCGAAACCGTTCGCACACAACGAGCATGTCCTCGCTGAACCCATCGGCACCCCGACCGTGCTCGCGCCAGAATTCCTCGTGGATCTCGTGCCAGGCTGCGAGAGTTCGATCTCCTTCACCTTCGGAGCGCGCATGCTCGGCGCTGACCTCGGTGAACGGCACGATTTCAACCGCCGTGGTGACGATGACGGCTCGTGGCTGATCTCTGCCATCGAGAATCACGCTGGCCTGACCGACCTTCGGAACCGCCTCACCATCAGCCAGCAAATCCTGCATTGCGGCTGCGGTTCCCGTCTTCACCCCTTCTAGGACAAGCGCCAACAGTTCGTCGGCCTGTGATTCAGTCGCACCGAATGCCCACGCTTCCGGTACAGCTTCGGGAAGGGTCGGCACCGCACGTCGCGCATTCGTCCAGAATCGTTCGAGAATTGCGTCAGTCATGGTCGCCCTAGGAAGTCTTCGATCTTCTCGATCGTCGCGGCATTGCCCACATGAAGAGTTCCGCGAATTCCGACGGCGGCCGCACCCGCTACCGCCTCGGAATGGTCATCAATGAAGAACACCTGATCAGGCTCCGCGTCCATCGCCTGCAGCGCAGACCGATATGCCGCAGCTTCTGGTTTCGCCACTCCGATTTCGTGGCTGTAGATGATCGGAGCGAATACGCGAGAGAAGGCGTAGCGTCGTTCTTCTTCCTCACGCGCCCCGTCAACCGAGTTCGAAAGGATCGCGACTCCCGCATTCGGGTGCAAACCACGCGCAAAATCCATGAGTTCGACGTTGAGAATGCCACAGTACTGATCCCACATCTCAGCTCGCATCTCTGCAACTGTCGCCTGATCCATGTCGAGAGCCCGGCCGACTCCTTCCCAATACGCGGATTCTGTTTGAGGCGAGAGATCGATGAAAGGGAGCGCAGCTCGATCGATGCGCTCCTTGTACTCCTCGGGATCGAAGCCCAATCGTGCCTGCCACCTACGTTGAAACTTCTGCGGCCAGGCGTCATCGTCGACGACCTCAAGCACCCCACCGATGTCGAATAGGATCCACTTTTTGCACTCCATAACGGGCAGTCTAGTGAAGCACTGCGGCCATCCGCTCAGTTCCACCCCCAGGGCCTGCGCGTCCGAAAACCCCATACCCTGCCTATTGCAATAGTGTGTGACACACACTATTGTGTGAAGCATGAACGAGGATGAAGAACAGGCACTGGCGACCCACGAACAAGAGCTGAGACGAGGCACCGTCGTCTTCGCCAGCCTCGTCGCCTGTCGTCAGCCGCAGTACGGGTACTCGCTGTTGACCACACTCACCGAGGCCGGCATCGCGACAGAGGCGAACACTCTCTACCCACTGTTGCGAAGACTTGAGAAGCAGGGGCTGCTCAGCGCCGAGTGGAACACCGAGCAGGCTCGTCCGCGCAAGTACTACAACGTCACCACCAGCGGCGCCGATGTCGCCGCAGCACTCCACTCCCAATGGCTGGAACTCAACACCAGCATCACGAAACTCTGGAAGGAAGGCACACCATGAGTGCGCTCACTGACATCTATGTCGACACAGTGATCGGCCATCTGCCCGAGAAGTCGCGCGACGACATCGCCGCAGAGATCAAGGCGACGATCAATGACATGGTTGAGGACCGACTGGGTGACGGCAGCCCGTCGACCGATTCGCAGACCGCTGCTGCCGAACGCGAGGTACTCGAAGAGCTCGGCGATCCGGTTCTGCTCTCGCGGGAGTACACGAACTCACCACAGCATCTCATCGGACCGAATTCGTATCCGCTCTTCATCTGGTCGCTACGGTGGGTGCTGCCGGCCGTAGCTGCGCTGTCTGTGCTCACCAATGTCATCGTGCATATCGGCTCGACGCCGCAGGTCCAACTCGGTGCGCTGCTGGGTCAGACGATCGGCAGCACCGTCACGGCCCTGCTGACCGCCTTCGCCGTCATCACCATCCTCATCGGGCTCGGTGATCGCAACAAAGACGGAGGAGCCGCAGAGAAGCTGCCCGGGTCCAAGTCAGAGCCGTGGAGCGTCGATGATCTGCACCGAAAGGACGCCAGAGGTTCGCAGATCCGCGCCGAGGTGGTCCTGAACCTGATCTTCCTCGTCCTTCTGGCGCTGATCCCGCTCATCCCGACGTCGCTGGTATACGTCGGGCATCTCAACAACGGCGAGACATTCATCAATCCCGACCTGGGGTCAGGATGGCTGCTCGGCTATTGGGGCTTCCTGGCCCTCATGGCCGTCATCGAAGTCATCAAGCTGGTCCGCTCTTCGACCAGTGCCGTGCTGATCATCACCGGCGTGGTCCTCGACGTGGCGATGGCCGTCTTCCTCACCATCGCTCTGCTGACGCAGCAGGTGCTGCACCCGGACCTCACATCCGCTTCGAGCGCCGAGGTGCAGCAGATCATCACTGTCATCGCAATCTGGGCGATCGTCATCTGGGATCAGATCAGCACGTGGCGCGCCCACCGAGCGAACCGCTGACCGCGTAGCCTGGTCCGGGTGCAGCTTCATCGTTGCACCCGGACGAGAGGAAGTGGCCATTTCATGACCGAAGAGATCGGCGTCGTCGGCGCTCGCGAGCACAACCTGTCCGGTTTCTCGGTCTCTCTGCCGCACAGGCAGCTCATCGGCATCTGTGGTGTGTCGGGCTCGGGCAAGTCGTCGTTGGCCTTCGACACCATCTACGCCGAAGCCCAGCGCCGCTACCTCGAATCGGTCTCCCCGTTCACCCGTCACCTCCTCGGCGCGGTCTCTGCGCCCCAGGTCGACCGAATTACGGGCCTCCCTGCCGCAATCGCGGTAAAGCAGCTCGTGTCGACGCCCCCGGAGAATTCGAGCGTGGGCACCCTGTCGCAGGTATCTGATCTGCTGCGGGTGCTCTTCTCCCGCTTCGGTGACTACCCTGCGAACCAGGGGCGTCTCCTCGCTTCGGCCTTCTCCCCCAACACCGTCGAGGGTGCCTGCCCGACGTGTGCGGCGAAGGGAAGCATCCATGATCTCGACCTCAGCACGGCCGTACCCGACGAGTCACTGACAATTCGCGAGGGCGCCATCGCCGCGTGGCCGGGAGGCTGGCTGGGTCGGAACTTCAAGCACCTTGTCGAGGCACTGGGAATCGACGTCGACATACCCTGGAAGCGCCTGCCCGCTGACACCCGCACCTGGCTGCTGACCACGGAGGACACACCATCGGTGACCGTCGAACCGGAGAAGATGCTCGACCACGTGGCCCGCGAATACACAGGAAAGTTCCGCAGCGCCCGCAGGTACCTGCTCGACACCATGGTCACGACCGGCAGCGAGACGGTGAGGGCACGCACGGAAGAGTACCTCAGCCACGAACTCTGCCCCGACTGCCACGGCAGCCGCATCAACCCGGCAGCCCTGTCGGTGACGATCGATGGTGCGAACATCGCCGAGGTGGCCACCCGCAGTCTCACGGAGCTGGCAGTCTCAATCCACGCGGCCATCACGACCGACCTCGACCGGGGCCACACTCAGGCGAAGCGATTCGCCAACGCCACCGATGACGCCGCCCAGGTCCTCCTCGACGAACTCGACAAACGAACGGCAGTGATCGAGCGCCTCGGCGTCGGCTATCTTCCACCTCACCGCTCGGCTGCTACCCTCTCCCCCGGCGAGCTGCAGCGACTGCGCTTGGCAGCCCATCTGCACAGCGGCCTGCACGGCATGGTCTACGTCTTTGACGAACTCTCCACCGGACTGCACCCCAAGGACACCGACCACCTCTTCACCCATATTGAGGCTCTGCGCGATGCCGGCAATACGGTCATCCTCGTCGAACACGATATGGAGCTGGTGCGCCGCTGCAATTGGGTCGTCGAGCTCGGTCCCGGCGGCGGCGACCGGGGAGGTCAGCTGATGTTCTCTGGCCCCGTCACCGAGGCGCTCGATGGGGAGAGCTCAACCGCTGTCCGCCTTCGCAATGAAGCACCCGGCGAACCCTGGCGCGCACCCCAGGAGTTCGGGGACTGGGCCCAGTGCACAGGACTGTCGACGAACAATCTTCGCGGTCTGGCACTGTCCTTTCCCATCGGTGGTCTCACGACTCTGACAGGAGTCTCCGGGGCGGGTAAGAGCTCGGCGCTGCGATCGGTCGCAACACTGGCCAGGAGCGCTGGAGCTTCCCTGTTCGACGGTGACGAGGAGCCGCCGACGATGCCCCGCAGTGGTGGTGGTCATGGTGAGCGAGGAGATATTACCGGGGCAGACGCCTCCGGGCTCGAAGTCTTCGACCGGGTGGTCAGCTTCGATCAGTCCACCATCGGCCGGTCCCCGCGATCGGTCATCGGCACCTACCTGGGCATCTTCGATAAGATCCGCAGCCTGTTCGCGAAGACCACTTTGGCGCGCAGCCGAGGTTTCACCGCCTCACAGTTCTCCTTCAACACGGCCCGCGGACGATGCCCCCGCTGCGAAGGGCTGGGCATCATCACCATCGATCTCGTCCACCTGCCGGCCTCCAGCGGCACCTGCCCCGAATGCGAGGGCCGCCGATTCATTGAGGAGACACTCGAGGTCACGGTCGAGGAGCTGACCATCGCGGATGTCCTCGATCTGTCGATCGATGCGGCGGCGACGGTGTTCGCCGAACGCCTCGGTCTCGTCGCCCATTTCGAGGTTCTGCAGAGGGTTGGTCTGGGCGGCCTGCTGCTCGGCCAGTCCTCGGCGACACTCTCCGGTGGTGAGGCGCAGCGTCTGCGCCTGGCCGCGGTGATGCGGGCCAGGAAACGACGTGAGCGCACACTGTTCATCCTCGACGAACCCGCCAACGGCCTCCACCCCAGTGATGCACGGACCCTCGGTCAGCTCTTCCGCCAGATCGTCGACCAGGGAGATACGATCCTCATCGCCGATCACAACATGGAACTCGCCGCCGGTTCCGACTGGCTCATCGATATGGGCCCAGGCCCTGGCCCCGACGGTGGTCAGATCGTCGCCGAGGGGCCTCCCCGTCAGGTGGCTGCGGCCCGCGTCGGGGCCACGGCCGAAGTGCTGTCGGCGCGGTTCGGTGCTGTCGGCGGCTAGCACCGGCTACGATCAGAGCGCGTTCCCAGACCTGTGCAGACAATCGCCGCAAAGGAAGAGGCAGCAATAGATGTCACCGTTTTCAAAGGCCGCCAAAGTTACCTTCTTCATTGTTCTCACGCTCACGGGGATTTTCGTGATCCTGAGCGTCGGAGTATCGGTCTGGTCGCAGATCGGGGAAGAAGGCTGGGTGGCCAAGGCGGCGCTGGCCGTCATGTGTTGGATAGTGACCTTGCCGTTCATCCTCACGACGGTAATTTGGGAAGCGATTCTGCTCCTGACCAGAAATAGCCGAGCCCGCAGCCAGCATCATTCGTCGGCGCAGGTGCAAGCGCAAGCCTCACAGCAGAATCAGGGACAGACGCAGGCCTCACCCCAGGAAACGTCCGTCAACGAGAGTGGCAGCGGATGACCGTGAACTTGCTGGTGCGCGCAACCTGCTCGCTGGGTCCGATGACACGTTCTAAGGTGTCGCGATAGTCCAGGTGCGAGTTGTAGACGGTGAAGACCTGACCACCCGGAGCCAATAATTCTCCCGCTGCGCGCATGAGCCCAGCAGCGGTGTCGGTTTCTATGGTCGTGCCCTGGTGGAAGGGCGGATTGAGCAGAATCAGATCGTGCCCGCCGGCTAGAGCCTGCGCATCTGTGGCATCGGCGAGGATAGTCTCCACCTCAAGTCCGTTCGCCTCCGCCGTCTCCCTCGCCGAGGCGACCGCCGCCTTCGACACGTCCACGCCGACGCCTGTCGCCGCCGGCATCAGCTTCAAGGCAGCCGAGAGCAGCCATCCGTTGCCGCACCCCAGATCAAGGACGGATTTCGAGGGACCGGCGATCGCCTCGACGGCCTGAGGTTCACCAGAGTTAGTCTCGGCGGCCAGCGCTGTGAGCAAGGCGGTCGAGCCTTCATCACTCTTGATCCCGGAGAAGCAGGCCCCGTGCGCTCTGACTTGGAGCACACCTGTGGCCGGATGGTCGATGGTGCTGCGCCTGGGGTAGGTCGGCAGGCTGGGCGAGGACAACGGTCGGCTGCCGATGATCATTCGATGTTTGCCCACACCCGGTGAAACATCGACGCGAGCATAGCCGCGGGCAAGTTCTTTGTTCACGGCTCGGCTCATCGAGTCACTGCGACCGATGACGATGATCGTGGACACGTGCGCCTGGATGGCCGCGATGGTTTCGGCCAAGGCGTGGGTGGCCTTGGGTGCGTTGACGACCGCCCAGACTTCATCCCGTTCGGGGGTGAAGGCAGCAAGATCGTCGATGGGGCTGGTCCGATCTGCCACCTCGGCGACGGTGTGCGCCTCATCGATCCGGTCGTTGTACGTGCGCACGGGTGCGATCTGACTCAGCAGACGCGACTGCAGCCCCTGGGCGTCATCGACGACGAGCATCTCGTGCGGAAGTCCGGCGACCACCTCGGCGGCTACGAACGTTCCGTCCGTGGCTCGCCCCGAGGCATCGAGCTCACCGCTGCGTCGACCCAGCACATACTCGGTGAGGATCCTGGCCTGAGGGAATCCCGGAACTTCAGCGAGTTCGGGAAACTGTTCCAGCAGATCCTGACTGCGTTGGCGGGCAGAAGAATCCGGAGACAGCAGGGATGAAGGCATTCGAACAGTCTAGTCGGACTCGACCCCGGCCTCAGTTACCGATGCGCTGGTAGGCCGAGGATCCGGCGTTGTCGATCGTCGAGTGTTTGCGGTTGTCGTGCATGTACAGGACCGCGACGAGCCCGACGATGGCAATGACGACGACGTAGACCCCGAACCAGAAGCCGATGCCCACGTTGGTGAACCACAGGGCGACGTATTCGGCGGATCCGCCGAAGATCGCGTTGCCGATTGCGTAGGTGAAGCCGACGCCGATTCCACGGATGTGGGCGGGGAACATCTCGGCTTTCACGATGCCTGAGATCGAGGTGTACATGGAGATGAATGCCATCGTGACGACGATGAGGATGCCGGCGACAAGGACGGACTTCGCGCTGCCGATGAGGCTGAGCATCGGGATCGGGAGGATGACCATGCCGATGACAAAGATGAGCATGTTGTTCTTGCGCCCGATCTTGTCGGAGATCTTTCCCGCAATGGGCTGCATGAAGATGAAGACCAGCAGGCAGAGAGTCATCATGTCAGCGATCGTGCCCTTGTTGAAGGTCTCCGCGCCGGGGGTGCCTTCATTGGTCAGCAGCAGGTACTTCTGCATGTAGGTGGTGAAGACGTAGAAGACGAGGGAGCCGACGCTGGTGATGCCGAGGACGACGAGGAAGGCACGTGGGTGGCGCAGGACTTCGAGGAAGCTGCCGGAGTGCTCGTTCTTACGAGTCTCCTCGTTGGTGGTCTCCTCGAGTCCGCGGCGCAGCCACAGTGAGACGACGGCGGCCACGGCACCGATGACGAAGGGCAGGCGCCACCAGCCGGCTTCGATCTGCTCCGTCCCCATGGTGTGGGTCATGATGACGGCAAGCAAGCTGGCCAGCAGCTGTCCGCCGATGAGGGTGACGTACTGGAAGGACGAATAGAATCCGCGTTTGCCCTCGGTGGCGACCTCGGACATGTAGGTCGCGGTGGCCCCGTATTCGCCGCCGACAGCCAGTCCTTGGATCATGCGCACGACAAGCAGAAGGAGCGGAGCCAGCACGGGCCCTGCCGTTGCCGCTGTGGGCAGGATCGCCAGGCAGAGGGAGCCGGCGCACATGAGCAGGATCGAGATGAGCATCGAGTTCTTCCGGCCCACCTTGTCAGCTGCGCGGCCGAAGATGTAGCCGCCGATGGGTCGCATGAGGAAGCCGATGAAGAAGACACCGGCCGACTGCATGAGTGAGACGACTTCACTGTCGGAGACGAAGAACTGGCTGGCGAAATAGACGCTGAAGAACGCGTAGATGTAGAAGTCGAACCATTCGACCAGATTTCCCGACGACGCGGCCAGGATCGACTTGATCGTCTTCCATTCCGACTTCTGCTCGCCCTTGGTGCCCGCAGTCGGGGCTTGTGCACTCTTGTTCTCTGCCACTGACGATTCTCTTTTCTCACAACAAGTTCAGTTACTGCTCTGGTACTGCCCGGGGCAACTTTACTATCTGCGCAGAGCGGTAACTAATCAGCTGCAAAGGGGCTGATCAGGAGGGACGAACCCCAGTTTTAGCTGGGCTGGAGGCAGTCGCGGACGGCCGAGGTGCGCGGCCGATTCGCACGGCAGGTCTGCGCCGTTCTCCTGTCCAGGTTGGGGCGGACTGAGGAGCGTCGCGGCACGTAGATGTGCTACTAATTGAGGGAGCTTCGTCCAATGTTGCACCAGGAGAGACCATGACAATTCTCGTTGGCTATTCCCCCTCACCCGAAGGCAAAGCTGCCGTCACGTTCGGCATCGATCAGGCGAAGGCCTTCGATGACACAGTGCTCGTGCTCAATGCCGGCATCGGAGAAACTCCCGACGAACGCGGTGTGGCGACGAATCAGGACATGGAGGAACTCCAAGAGGCGCTGCGTTCGTCCGGGGTCTCCCACGAGATTCTGCAGTTCCTGCGCGGCAATGACCCCGTTGAGGAACTCCTCGCCCTCGCCGAGGCGACCGAGGACACCCGCATGATCGTGATCGGGTCGCGTCGCCGCTCCCCCGTCGGCAAGCTCATCATGGGCTCGACGGCCCAGCGCATCATCCTCGACTCCGATGTCCCCGTCGTCTCCGTGAAGTCTGACAAGAAGAACTGACACTGGTGCCCGTACCGGCACTGGCACTGGCTCCGGGGGGCATCTAATCGACGGTGATGCCCCGACGAATAGAGAATCCGTCCACCTCATCAATGGTGTGCGGGTTTTCCGTCATGCATTCGTGTGACTGGCCCTAATCTGGTGAAGGCTGGGCCTGCTCTGGTGAAGGCTGGGCCTGCTCTGGTGACGGCTGGGCCCGAGCGGGTGACGGCTGGGCTTGCAATGGTGCCTGCCGGCCGTGGTCCAGTGAAGATGCAGCACGCCTTTTGAGCAAAGCGTTGACCCGCAGAAGCACCACGAGCCCTGTGCAGAGTATTGCAAATATAAGCACACCGAAACACACGTAGACCAAAGCGATCAGAATCCCAACAGCTCCCATTGGCATATATCCGATCCTTAAAATCAGAGAAATATTTCATTCGTACCGAATGACACCCTACCTTGTAATTTGAACTCTCATTCAGTAACGCAACATGTCATCTCCTGCCGCGGTCTTCGTCCTCTCCGCGAAGTCTGACAAGTAAACGCACCCCTCCTGCCGGAGTCAGCGAAGAGTCGTGTATAGTCGGTCTTCCGCGCTATTTCGGCGCGGTGAACACCCGAAGGAAACCATTGATGAACGTTTTCGCCCCGTCGCGCGAACTCAGCGGATCGAATCAATTCGAATCCGCTCATCAGTCGACCCTTCGGTGGCGCGACATCTGACTCAGCACAAGTCAGCATGCCCCGCACCGATCACCGGTTCGGGGCTTTTTTCATTTCGCAGCCATGGCTTTCCAGATCTAGGCGATGTGGGTCTCGAACCTCACAGCAAAGAAATCAGGAAAGGACCATGGAAAAACTCAGCAAACGCCTGATCTCCTGGGCATCGCTTCTCGATGAGAAGACCCTTGAGCAGGCGCACACAACTGCACGAATGCCGTTCATCTACCCACACCTGGCGCTCATGCCCGATGCCCACCTGGGCAAGGGCGCGACCGTCGGATCTGTCATCCCCACACTAGGGGCGATCATTCCGGCAGCGGTGGGAGTCGACATCGGCTGCGGCATGATCGCGGTTCGCACGCAATTCACCAAGCGGGATCTCGAAGCCCGCGACCTGACCGGCCTGCGGAGGGCCATCGAGCGGGCCGTGCCGACCTCGGCCGGTGCCGATAACCGAAAGATCGTCGCCACGGCTCAGCCTCGCATCGCCGAGCTTGAGGAACTCGCGTCGGAGGCAGGATTCGACCCCGCTGACTATGCTGGCCGCTGGCGTCACCAGTTGGGATCGCTGGGTTCAGGCAACCACTTCATCGAGGTCTCCGTCGACGAGGCCGACAGGGTGTGGATGTTCCTGCACTCAGGATCGAGAGGAGTCGGCAACAAGATCGCCACTGCCCACATCAAGGTCGCGGCGCGACTGAACAACCAGTGGTGGATCGATCTTCCCGACCCGGACCTCGCGTACCTCGTCGAGGATACGCCGGAGTTCTCCGCCTACATCAGTCAGCTGCGGTGGGCGCAGCACTTCGCTCTGCTCAACCGTGAGGAGATGATGGATCGCGTGGCCAGGCAGCTGTCGGAGACGATGGATGAAACCGTCCTGGAGGCAGAACGGATCAACTGTCACCACAACTTCACACAGTCGGAGAAGCACTTCAACAAGACGGTGTGGGTGTCGCGAAAGGGTGCGATCGAGGCCGATGCCGGACGCCCGGGACTCATTCCCGGTTCGATGGGCACCGCGTCCTACGTCGTTGAGGGCAAGGGCGACCCGGTGTCGCTGAACTCCTCACCGCACGGCGCGGGACGGCAGTACTCGCGCAACGCTGCTCGCAAGACCTTCAGCCACGAGCAGCTGCGTGATGCGATGGTCGGGATCGAATATCGGGACACGGACGCGTTCATCGACGAGATCCCACAGGCCTATAAGCCGATCGACCAGGTGATGGCCGATGCAGCGCCACTCGTCGAGATCAGGCACACGCTGCGCCAGCTCGTCAACGTCAAGGGTGATTGACCACGGCGTGCCGACGGCCGACCGACCTACGATCTGGGCAGGTCGGCCGGTCGGCTCCGCGGTGATTGTCTAGGCCTCGACGATGGCCGCGATGAGGGCATCGACATCTTCGGCGGTGGTGTCGAAGGCGCACATCAGGCGCACGACATTCTTGGCCATAGGCCAGTTGGCGAAAGCGAAACTCTGCCGTGCCCGTGCCGCGACCTCATCGAGCATATGCACGAAGACGACGTTGGATTCGGTCTTGGCCACGATCGAAATATCGGGTGCACGTCCGGTGGCGGTCGCCTCGGCGAGACCATCTGCCAAACGTGTGGCCATGGTGTTGGCGTGATTCGCCGAGGTGCGCCACAGGTCGCCGCCGTAGAGGGCATTGAGCTGAGCTGAGAGGAACCGCATCTTCGAAGACAGCTGCAGGTTCATCTTCCGCAGGAACTTCATCCCCTGCCCGATTTCGGGGTTGAGGACGACGATCGCTTCGGCGCCGAGAAGTCCGTTCTTCGTCCCGCCGAGGCTGATGATGTCGACGCCGACGTCAGTGGTCAGGGCGCCGAGGCTGGTGTCGAGGTAGGCGGCGGCGTTGCCCAGTCGGGAGCCGTCCACGTGGAGGATCATGTCGAGACCGTGCGCGGTGTCGGCGATCGCTCGGATCTCCTCAGCCGTGTACGTGGTGCCCCATTCGGTCGACTGGGAGATGCTCACAGCCAGTGGCTGAGCATTGTGTTCGTTGCCGCGGCCAAGCACCGCGTTGTTGATGATCTCGGGCGTCAGTTTTCCATCCGGAGTTGCGGCGCCGATGATTTTGAGGCCGCCGACCTTCTCCGGGGCACCTGTTTCGTCGTAGTTGATGTGAGCTGAGGCGGCAGTGATGACGGCCGCCCAGCGGGGCAGAGCCGATTGCAGCGCGAGGACGTTGGCGCCGGTGCCGTTGAAGACCGGGAACGCCTGGGCGGACGGGCCGAAGTGGCCCTTCATGACCTCACCGAGGCGCGCCGTCCATGGATCACCACCGTAGCCGGGAGTATGTCCGACATTGGCTTCGATGATGGCAGTGATGACTTCCGGGTGGGCACCAGCCCAATTGTCGGAGCCGAAGTTGCGCGGATGGGCTGACGGGGAGGCGTCAACAGCCGGCGGGCTGAACGTCGTGGTGTGGCCGGCGGGTGGGTTCTGGGACAGCGGTGTCTGGTCATTCACATGTTCAGATTAGCGTCCCGCAACCATCGAGCACAGTCCGTTCCACAACCACTCGTTGCACAGGGGTGGTTTGATGCCGACGGGAGTCCTCGTCGAACGGAGTGGTGGGCAAACGAAGCCGAGTGCGAATTGCTGCTCCCGGTGGGCAACGCGTGATGCTTTCGCGCGCCCTGCGGACACGCAACAGCGCGGCCACGGTGCAGTTGCCCAGCGTGTGTGCTGAGCGGACGCACTGTGACCGCGCTGTTGTGATTTCAGGTCCTGTCGCCAGGACCCTTCATCGGATGAAGACGACTCAGGCGAGAAGTTCGCGCATGAGGTCAGCGGTTTCGGTCGGAGTCTTGCCGACCTTCACACCTGCAGCCTCAAGAGCTTCCTTCTTCGCCGCAGCGGTTCCTGAGGAGCCGGAGACGATGGCGCCGGCGTGGCCCATGGTCTTGCCCTCGGGAGCGGTGAAGCCAGCGACGTAGCCGACGACCGGCTTCGTCACATGATCCTTGATGTATGCGGCGGCACGCTCTTCAGCGTCGCCACCGATTTCGCCGATCATGACGATGGCTTCGGTCTCGGGATCATTCTCGAAGGCTTCGAGCGCATCGATGTGCGTGGTGCCGATGACTGGGTCACCACCGATTCCGATGGCGGTGGAGAAGCCGAGGTCACGCAGTTCGTACATCATCTGGTAGGTCAGCGTGCCGGACTTGGAGACCAGTCCGAGCTTGCCCTTCTTCGTGATGTTGGCTGGGATGATGCCGGCCAGTGCAGCGTCGGGAGAGATGATGCCCGGGCAGTTGGGTCCGATGATGCGGGTCGCATTGTCTGCGGCCTGCGCGCGAGCCCAAACCTCGGCTGCGTCCTGGACCGGGATGCCCTCGGTGATGATGACGAGCAGACCGATCTTGGCGTCGATGGCTTCAATGGCCGCATCCTTGGAGAAGGCCGGCGGCACGAAGGCCACGGACACGTCAGCACCGGTGGCTTCCATCGCCTCGGAGACGGAGCCGAAGACGGGCAGCTCAACTTCGTTGCCGTCCTTGTCATTGTGCTTGACAGCGGTGCCGGCCTTGCGGGCGTTGACACCGCCGACGACGTTGGATCCTGCTGCGAGCATGCGCGCAGTGTGCTTGGTTCCTTCGCCGCCAGTGATGCCCTGGACGATGATCTTCGAATCGGAATTCAGGAAGATAGACATTTATGTAAAGACCTTTCCTTACTTGGCAGCAGCCAGTTCGGCGGCCTTGTCGGCTCCACCGTCCATGGTGTCAGTCAGAGTGACGAGTGGGTTCGCGGCTTCCCTGAGGATCGCACGTCCCTCTTCGACGTTGTTTCCGTCGAGGCGGACGACGAGCGGCTTGGTGGCTTGGTCGCCGAGGATTTCGAGAGCCTTGACGATGCCGTCTGCCACAGCGTCACAGGCGGTGATTCCGCCGAAGACGTTGACGAAGACCGACTTGACCTGCTCGTCACCGAGGATGACGTCGAGTCCGTTGGCCATCACCTCTGCAGAGGCTCCGCCTCCGATGTCGAGGAAGTTGGCTGGCTTGACGTTGTTGTGCTTCTCACCGGCGTAGGCGACGACGTCGAGTGTCGACATGACGAGTCCAGCACCGTTTCCGATGATTCCGACTTCGCCGTCGAGCTTGACGTAGTTGAGGTCGAGCTTCTTGGCCTTGAGCTCGAGGGGGTTCTCTGCACTGTCGTCGCGCAGTTCCTCGTGGTCAGGGTGGCGGAAGTCGGCGTTCTCATCGAGAGACACCTTTCCGTCAAGTGCGACGATGTCACCGGCACCGGTCTTGACCAGTGGGTTGACCTCAACGAGGGAAGCGTCTTCCTTCTCGAAGACGGTCCACAGCGACATCAGCACAGGGGCGATCTTGGCTGCTGTCTCCGCGTCGAAGCCTGCTTCCTTGGCGATCTCTTCGGCCTTGGCGGCATCGATTCCGTCGATGGCGGAGACTGGGATCTTGGCGAGCGCTTCGGGACGTTCCTCGGCGAGCTGCTCGATCTCCATTCCGCCTTCCTTGGAGCACATGGCCAAGTAGGTGCGGTTGGACCGGTCGAGGAGAACCGAGAAGTAGTACTCTTCAGCGATGTCTGCGCCCTCGGCGATCATCACGGTTTCGGTGATGTGGCCCTTGATGTCGAGGCCCAGGATGTCCTTGGCACGAGCTTCGGCTTCTTCAGGGTCCTTCGCAACCTTGACGCCGCCGGCCTTGCCGCGGCCGCCCATCTTGACCTGAGACTTGACGACGACGACTCCGCCACCAAGTTCCTCGGCTGCCTTCTTAGCTGCTTCTGGTGTCGTCGCGACCTGAGCCTTGAGCACGGGCACTCCGTGCTTCTCAAACAGGTCACGTGCTTGATACTCGAAAAGATCCACGTGTATTCCTTCGTTTCTGCTGCCGGGTGGTTGGCCCCTGCAGGTTCGTTGACGGATGCAACAACCATGACCACTTTATTCCCAAGTGACCCCGTCCATCCAAACGTGCAGGCCAAATCAACCAATGAGTAAGAAATATCTCGATAAAAAGTATCTTTGGCCCAAAGAATCTTGATCTGGACGTAAAATCGGAACATGGACGAGGTTGATCGGATTGTCGCGGCATGGCGCCACGAGCGCCCGGACCTAGACGTGTCCCCCATGGAGGTACTCTCCCGTGTCTCTCGCCTGGCCCGCCAACTGGATTTGGCCCGAAAGTCGAGCTTCAGCGCCTACGGCATCGAAGGGTGGGCCTTCGACGTGCTTTCGGCCCTGCGTAGATCGGCTGAACCCTACCAACTCTCCCCCTCCACACTATTGCAGGAGACTTTGGTCACAAGCGGCACGATGACCAACCGCATCGACCGCCTGGTCACAGCCGGTTGGGTCGAACGTCTGCCCGATCCTGGAGATCGCCGAGGTGTGCTCGTGCGGTTGACCAAAGACGGCCGCGCCACCGTCGACTCCGCTCTGGCCGACCTGCTGGTGAAGGAGCGTGAGATCCTCAGCGACCTGACTCCGGCAGGGCGGCGTAAGCTCGCGTCGCTGCTGAGACAGCTCTCGACCGGATTCGACAGCGACGAGGCCTGAACCGAGCAGCAAGACATGCCTGGACCGCCGGGCGCACCCGCCCTCACGGGGACTGACCGATGGAGGAGTTCGATGAAGAACGAGAAGGAGAAGTCATGACCGACGCGAACCTCAACGATTGGGTCGGGGCCCAGCCGCCTCGGCAGGAGACGATACATGGTCGCTATGTCGACCTCGAGCCCCTCGATCTCCAGCAGCACTCGGACTCACTCTTCGCGGCTGCCTCGGCGGAGGGCTCGGATGAGCGTTTCCGATACCTGCCACAGACGCCGCAGACAACGCGGGCAGACTTCGATGAGTGGATGTCCACTGCTTCACAGTCTCCAGATCCTCTGTTCTTCGCCGTGGTCGACCGCAGCACTGGACGAGCTGAAGGTCGGCAGGCACTGATGCGCATCGATGCGAACAACGGAGTCATCGAGATCGGCAACATCCTGTGGGGACCGGCACTCTCACGCACCCGCGGAGCCACCGAGGCGCTCTTCCTCTTCGCCGATCTGGCCTTCGCCAGCGGCTACAGGCGCTTCGAATGGAAGTGCGACAACGACAACGCACCGTCGAAGAAGGCTGCGACTCGCTTCGGGTTCACCTTTGAGGGACTGTTCCGACAGCACCTGGTCGTGAAGGGCCGCAACCGCGACACCGCGTGGTTCTCCATCATCGACACCGAATGGCCCAGCCTGCGCGCAGCCTATCTGCAGTGGCTCGATGAGGACAACTTCGACGAAGCCGGAGTGCAGAAGGCCAGCCTGAGTAAACTCATGCTGGCCCGCGCAGAGTAGACGGGCTGCGAACCGAGCAATCGGGATCGGGCCAGCGCGTCCACCGGGGTGACCGCGGCCCCTCGGATTAGGCTGGAAGGCGAGACTGGACCCCAAGTCCGGCACCGCCACGACGACCACCCCTTCGAGGAACCATGCGAATTCGCTCCCTTGCCCTCCTGACCTCCGCCGCAGTGCTGGCCACGATGACGGCCTGCGTTCCCACCTCAGAGGAGACCCGACCGGCCCCGCGCCCCTCCGTCAGCGAAGAGGAGGTCACTCCGGTCGAAACCCCCGATGACGCTCCGAAGGTGTCCATCGTCGATTCCTCCCCCGGCGGGGCGAAGGATGCCGACCCCCTGTGGCAGGGCCTCGCCGAGGCGGCCGCGAACAAATCCGAGGCATACCTCAAGGTCTACGTCCACACCGGCAACCCCGACGTTCCCGATTCGGGCGAGGCCACCGTCACCGCCGATACCCCGGACAGTGTCAGTGTCACCGTCGACGCCGAGAACGTTGATACGAAGAAATCACCCTTCCTGCTCATCCACGGGACCTTCACCGTTGAGGAGATCGGCGGGTCCGCGTACACGCTGAAGGCCAAAGACTCCGATGACATTCCGGCGCTCGACCCGAAGGGCCCCGACGATGAGGCTCGGTGCACGGCCGAGGACGCCCAGGACCGGATCTCGCTGGCCGCTCAAGACCTGGCCGATGATCCCGATAAGCGCGAGGACTTCCGGCAGCAGTGGGGCGCCTCACCCCAGGTCTGGTGGGGCATCCAGAAGACCGCGGACAGCCTCAACCAAGAGGGTGGTGTCGCCGGTGACTTCCTCACCGAGGCCTGCGGGGAGTACCTTCAGCAGTAAGGCAGACACCGTACAGCTCGCATGAGAGGCCCACACCCCATGAGGATAGCGATCGTTGGAGCCGGCATCGGCGGACTCTCGGCCGCCGTGGGCCTGCAGAAGGCGGGCGCGCAGGTGACCGTGTTCGAAAGGGCCGCCGAGGTGCGCGCCGGGGGTTCGGGTCTGTCCGTCTTCGCCAATGGGCTCCGGGCACTCGAAGCACTGGGACTCGGCCCTCAGTTCGCAACGATCACAGATAAGCAAGCCGAGTCATTCGCTGCGGGCCAACGCCGACCCGACGGACGCTGGATCGCGCGCCTTCCCACTGAGAGCGTCGGCGAGCTGCGGATCGTCGACCGAGCCGAGCTCCATCGGGTTCTGCTCGATGCCCTCGATGAGGGTACGGTGCGTACTCTCGCTGAGGTCACCTCGGCGAGCATTGAGGGCACGGTGACGATCCGGCCGGAGGCGGACGTGGAGTCTGACGAAACACGAAAGATGCCGGAGGACTCACAGCCGGCCACTCCAGAACGCTTCGATCTGGTCATCGGCGCCGATGGTCTCAACAGTCAGGTGCGGGAAACCGTCGACCCCGGAATCGGACCTCGCTATTCCGGCTACTCCTGTTGGCGCGGAATCACCGAACGCCCCGTCGATCTGGATGGAGCCGCCGGTGAGACCGTGGGGCGGGGGCTGCGCTTCGGCATCGCCCCACTCAGGGATGGTCGCGTGTACTGGTTCGCGGTTGCCAACATTGACCAACACGCGTCCTTCGCCGATGAGAAGGCGACGGTGCGGGATCTGTTCTCCGGCTGGCACTCCCCGATCGCGGAACTCATTGCAACGACACCGAGTGACCGAATCCGGCGGACCGCGATTTCAGACCTCGCTACTGCCCTGTCGACCTATCACCGGGGACGCGTCGTCCTCCTCGGCGATGCGGCTCATGCGATGACTCCGAACCTAGGACAGGGCGGCGGGCAGGCTCTTGAAGACGCGGCCACTCTGACGGCGCTGCTGGCGCCGGTGATCGCAGAGTCGGCTGGTTCGGCAAAGTCGGACGGGCGAACGGACTCGGCGTCAGGCGTCGACGTTCAGCTGCGTGACTATGACCGGTTGCGGATGAAGCGCAGTCAGTCGATTGCGGCGAAGTCCAGAGTCCTCGGCGCCGTCTTCCAGATTCAGTCGCCGCTGTTGGCCGGGATTCGCGATGCGATCTTCACCGCTGTGCCTTCGAAGTTCACGGCCGCTCAGGCCGCCAGCGTGCAGCGGTGGGAGCCGCCGAGAACCTAGGTGCGGACTGCCGGCTGAGCTTGTGCGTCTGATCCCTCTGATCCGTCTGTTCACGGGCGAGGCACTTCAGGGAATCCCGTCCACTGCAGCCACGACGGCAGATGCCCCATGTCGTTGAACATGATGATCGTCGGCGGAAGCTGGGGGCGGTGCTCGATGACCGTCAGTGCTGTGTTGGCGCTGTTGAGTCCCAGCCACCGCTGTGGCGGTGCATCCAAGGCGTCGCGTACGAGCCAGGCGATCGGATACGCATGGGTGATGAGGACCTCGTGCATGTCCTCATCGCGACTGGTCATGGCCTGGCCGCCGACAGTGCCGAAGCGCCCGGTGAGACTTTCAGCGATCGCGTGGCCAGCGTCGGCCTCTTCGTGCTCGCACCCGTCGAAAAAGGGCACCCATGCCCGCGGGGTCTCAGCTGGTGTCGGCACGTAAGGGACGTGGTCGATCAGCTCCGGAGCCTCACCCACCGTGACCTTGCCGGTGAGGAAGATGTTGAGTTCCCGGGCACTATCGGCGGCGCGAGGCAGCGGAGAGTGCCAGATGGCCCCGATCGGCAGATGAGCCAAACGTCGCCCCAAGAGCCGCGCCTGCTCTCTGCCTCTGACGGTGAGGTTCCCGAAGGCGTCAGCATCGCCGTGTCGTGCGATGTAGAGATTTCGTGTTGCCATCATGCCTACCGGGGCAGTTCCAGACGGTTGGCTCCCCGTGTCCTTCCTTGTGAATGCCGGATCGTTCCTTGTCGGTGCCGAATTGTGAGTCAGTGCATCGTGATCGTTCCGGCCGTGCCGTCAATTGTGATGAGGTCACCGTTCGCGATGCGCACCCTCGCCGAGGTGACGCCGAGGACCGCGGGGATGCCGTACTCCCGCGCGACGATCGCTGCATGCGAAAGCGCTCCTCCCACCTCAGTTATGACGCCGGCGGCGATGGAGAACAGCGGCGTCCAAGAGGGATCAGTGAAGGAGCAGATCACCACTTCACCGGGCTTGACGTCGGAGAATGCGGACAGTCCGGAGACGATGCGGGCAGGGGCAGTCACGACCCCGTGGGACCCCGGGGTCCCGTCTAAGGTCGCTGCAGGCAGCAGAACGGAATTGATGACGGGGCCGGAATCCATGACTGGTCCGGTACCAGGCAGTGGCGGCAGCACGGCGGTCACAGGACGCGATTGGACGATCCAGATCGTGCCGTCTGCGATGGCCCATTCGATATCCTGGGGACCACCGAAAACAGCAGACACGCGTGCGCCCAGCGACTCAAGGCCGAGGAGCGCCTCGTCGCTGAGTGTTCGCACGGTCTGCAGCTCGTTTGCGACCGAGGTGGTCGTCGTCCCGTTCTGCGCGTCGACAGCATCGGTTCGAACTTTCTTGATTCCGAGAGTGGCGGTGATGGCACCCGCGGGCCCGACTTCGTAGGAGTCGGGGGTGAGGCCGCCGTTGACGACGGACAGCCCCAGTCCCCACGATGATTCGATCCGGGTCGGCTCGTTCACACGGCGGGGTGTGAACATCACGCCCGAGACCTCAGCCTCAATGAGGACCTGCACGAGAACAGACATGACTGTCGCAGGATCCTCCGCGCCACCGCCTCGGCGTCGGTAGTCCCGGATTCGCACAGAGTCGGCTGAGCGCGCGCAGGAGACGATCGCGGCACACACCTCGTCAGTGCCGCGGACGCCCAGGAAGGTGTCATACATTCCTGCTGCGGATGCGTCGGCCTTATCTTCATCGGCGGCCGAGGAGCGGACCGCCACCGCTGGATCACCCAGTCTCGAGAGTTCCAGGTCAATCCGGTCTCGCACCGTGTCATCGAACTGAGAGGCAAAGGAACGGTCGGCATCGACATAGACGACGAAGCCGTCAGGCACCGGAAATCCAGCGCGCAGAAGCCTGGCCAGTGACCTTGCCTTTCCTCCTGACCGACCATCGTGGGAGTCGGAAAGTGTTCTCACCATCGCCCTCCCTTCAACATTCTGTTGACAATATAATGTTGATGATAGCAGGATGTGGCCTATGGATGGCAAGCACGAGACAGACCACACCAGCCTTGGGGACAGAGCGGTCGGAGACCATGCAGAGGCGCAGCGCGAACGTGATGCGCAGGCTCGACTCATGGCCCTCGGCGCGGATCAGCTGGAGGCCCGTGAGTGGCGCCCCGCACCGGCACCGCCCACTGCGGTCGACCTCACCCAGTTCGCACTGTGGAGATCGACAGATCTCGGTTCTGACGATCTCTGCGCGGCCTTGACCCTGCTTCCCGCAGCTCGCGCGGAGGTCGAGGGAGTCGAGATCGGGCTCATCTTCGCTGCGCGAAACGCGGGACTGACATGGTCGCAGATCGCGGCAAGAATGGGCTTCCGATCTCCACAGGCCTGCCAACAACATGTGGCCCGTCTGAGCTCTCGCCAGGATGGTCAGCGTTGAGCCACCGCTCAGAGCCTCAGCTCCTGGTCCTGCATGCGGTGCGACTGCTCGGCTTCGCAGGCGAAGACGCCGTTGCACGCCGTGCGGGGGTCGGCGCTGAGGAGACCCTGGTCCGACTCCACCAGGCCGAACGAAGCAGCTGGGTGCAGCACCTCGAGCTCTTCGGCGTCAACGGCTGGTCGCTGACCGACTTCGGCAGATGGGAGAATGAACGACAGCTCGCACATGAACGTCGCATCGCCGACCCTGGCAATGAGATCGCTGCGATCTACCGCGAGTTCCTTCCGCTCAATGCTCGGATGTTGAGCGCGACCACCGACTGGCAGATCAGGCCGAGGCCGGATGACGCCTTCGCGAGCAATGATCATTCCGACACTGACTGGGACGCACGAGTTCTCGATGAGGTCGAGGCGCTGGGCGTCGAACTCGCGCCGGTGGTCGAGAGACTGACGAACATCCTGACACGGTTCGAGGGGATCCTGAATCGCTACGAGGCAGCGTTGAGCAGGGCCGAGGACGGCCAGACTGAGTGGATCGATCGGACCGATGTCGATTCATGCCATCTCGTCTGGTTCCAACTCCACGAGGATCTCATCGCCACTCTGGGCATTGATCGCGGCACCGAGGTCTGAGGCTTCAGCCTTCGAGCGCCCTGTTGTAGGCCTCGACGACCGGGGGCAGGAAATAGCCCAGGAGCACGGCAAGCGCGGTGACCAGGCAGGCCAGCCCGAGCCAGAGCGACCCGCCGATGACGCTGAAGGCGAAGACGATGACGAGCAGCTCGAAGGCGATCGCTGCGGGGCGGGCCCAGCGATGAAGTTTCCACGATCCGCGCGCTGCTGCGGCCACGCCGGCAGCGAAGATGAGGAACATGACAGCCAGGCCCAGCAGCGATCCGGCGAGTGGGCCGGCGGTGATTGCGGTGAGGATGAACGACAGAGCGGACCCCAGGAGGGCCAGCACCTGAATCCCGAGCACCACAACGACCACCAGCATTGCTCGTGGGGTGGGAACACCGTGACCGGCAGGAGTCGACGAACCACCCGACGGCGAGGAGCCGCCGGGTGTGTTCGAGCGTTTGTCTCGTGAACTCAAATATTCACCCGGGCGAACCCTGGAATCAGGATCTCGTCGAGCATGCGCTCGCGCACGTCGAGGGGCAGGAATGCTGCGGTGACAGCGTTGACGGTCGCCCATTCCAGGTCGACCTGAGTCCAACCGGCCTCATCGACGAGCAGACGCATCTCCCGCGTGACCGACGTCGCTGACATCAGCCGGTTGTCCGGATTGATGGTCACAGCGAAGCCCAGATCCTTAAGCCCGGTGATGGGGTGGGAGGCAATGGTGCCGCCGATGTCGGTCTGCAGGTTCGAGCTGGGGCACAGCTCGAGCGGGATCTGCTGGTCGAGGACCCAGGCGGCCAGGCTGCCCAGCTGTCCCTCGCCTTCGACGATGTCCATATCCTCGACGATGCGAGCACCGTGGCCGATGCGCTGAGCATGGCAGATAGTCAGTGCCTCGTGGATCGAGTCCTTGCCGGCGGCCTCTCCGGCGTGGATCGTAACAGGCACATAAGCCTGGTGGAGAGCGTTGAACGCCGACAGGTGCGCAGAGGGCGGGAAGCCGTTCTCAGGACCGGCGATGTCGAAGCCGACTACTCCGGATTCGGATCCCTTCTCGCGGTGCCTGATGGCCAGTTCCGCAATCGCCATGGAATTGTCTGCCTGGCGCATGGCTGTGATGATCTGGCCGACACGGATGAACTTGCCATCCGCGGAGGCTTCGATCACTCCGGCTTCGAGCCCTTCCTGAACGGCTTCAACGACCTCGTCGAGTTCGAGCCCACCTTCCAGGTGCTGCTCTGGAGCCCAGCGGGCCTCGGCGTAGAAGACACCGTCGGCAACCTGGTCGAGGACCCACTCCTTGGCCACGCGCATCAGGCCCTCACGGCTCTGCATCACGGCGACCGTGTGCGAGAAGGTCTCGAGGTAGCGGACCAGATCACCGGAGCTCGCGGAATCGTTGTACCACTTCGCCAGCTCATCGGGTTCGGTAGCGGGCAGTTCGTGGCCGATCGAGGCGGCCAGTTCGATCAGAGTGGCGGGGCGCAGGCCACCGTCGAGGTGATCATGGAGGGATACTTTGGGCAGCTGCAGGATGGGGTCGTCTGCTGCGACTCCGGCGGGATTATTCAACACCCGCACAGCTTATCGGATCAGGGTCACGTTCAGGGCTTCTTCGGATCTATGTCACCGCTCTTGATCCGCTCTCGCAGATCGGCGATGCTGCGGCCCGCATCGGAGACGCGGCTGAGGAACCCGTCTTCGGCGGCGATTCCCACTCCACCGTTGTCGATCGTGCCCTTGTAGTGACGGTCTGTGACCATGAAACCACCCATGTCCACGGGCTCGTCCTTCGACGCCTCGGCGACCTCATCGGGGTTCTTGCTCTGTGGCCATTCGGCAAACATGCTCCGCAGTCCGCGCCGGATATTCGGCTCGATCGTCGCAATGATCGTGTCGCTGAAGGCCCCGGAGGCTCCGTACCAGATCACCTTCGGCAAGACCGGCTTCTCATCGCCTTCAGCCTCCGGCTCTTGAGTGCGCAGCGATGTCAGCGTATCGGTCGCAGCGGTGACGACACCCATCGCCGCCGCCGATCCGAAGGGCACGAGCACATCGACGTCGGAGTCGTGCGCCGTTTCGAAGAAGGCCTCTCCCTCATCGCTGGTGTCTGCCACGGTGCGGACGTCGACGGCGGACTCGCGGTAGGACTTCACCTTCTCCACGTCCTCGTCGGCTTCGTCATTGTAGAGGTCGACTCCGGCGTCGAAGGCGGTGAGTATCTTCTCCGCCTGCGGGAATCCCTGGGACACGAGCGCGCCGACCTCGCCGGTCTCACTCGCGGTCGCTGCGATGTAGCCGGCGATGAAGGCCGGCGGCACGAGGTCGAAGTCGATGCTGAGCACATTGTCCGGGAAGTCCTTGCGACCGCTTGCCACGCCCAGGAAGATCTCATCCGGGTTGGATTTGGCATGGTCTCCGAGCTCGTCTGCCCCGCCGGGGCCCAGCACCGTGGTCAGTGCGCAGTCCTGGTCGCTCATCCTCTTCAATGCCGCCGAGGTGGCCGATGAGTTTGAGACTCGCTGACTCGAGGTCGCGGAGAAGAGTCCTGCCGACCGTGCCAGTTCCGTCTCTGCTAAGGTCAGTGCCCCCGCCGAGTGATCGTCGAATCCTGCGGGAGCCGAGATCATGCAGCCGAGCGTGGCGTCTTCGACGGGTTCGGGTGCCGTCACCGAGCAGGCGCTCAGCGCCACCAGGCTCAATGCGCTGAAGCCGGCGCCCAGCACCAAGCTCATGACCTTCACTCTCATGTCTCCAAGATTATCGGTTCTGTCTGAGTCCGCGGTGCAACGACGAGGCTAGACCCCCGAGGCAGTAGCGAGGCTAGTCACGCTGGAGAACCTTCAGTGCGGTCGCGGTGAAGATGCGGGCGGCGATCTCGACGCAGTCTTCATCGATGAGCAGATCACCCTGGTGGATGTCGTAGGTCGTCCCTCCCGGGGTGCGGGTGCCCATACGGATGAGGGCTCCGGGACAGTGCGTGAGGTACCAGGCGAAGTCCTCTCCGCCCATGGACTGCGGAGTCAGCTGGACGGAGTTCTCTCCGAGTTCACCACGAACCGCGGATTCGATGAGCGCGACCTGGTCTTCGGTGTTGACCACCGGCGGGACACCTCGGCGGTGGTCGAGGTCGACGGTGACCCCGTACGGGCCGGCGATCCGCTCGACCAACTCCGGCAGCACCTCGGCAACCTGGTTCCAGCCGTCGACGTCGAGGCAGCGCAAGGTCCCGCGCAGAATCCCCTCACTGGGCACCACATTGGCCGCATGGCCGGCACTGATCTCGCCCCACACGAGGGAGATCGCGTGACGCGGATCGATGAGTCGGCCCAGCGTCGAGGGCAGATCGGTGGCGAGTTTGCCCAGCGCGTAGACGAGGTCTTCGGTCAGGTGGGGCCGCGAGGTGTGCCCGCCATGACCGGAGAGGCGAATGATGACGGTATCGCCCGCTGCGGTGATGGCACCGATGCGCGAGCCGATCCGACCGACGTCGACATTGGGGTCGCAGTGGAGTGCGTAGACCTCGGGGACATCGTCGAGGACGCCCTGCGAGATGACGCGCAGTGCTCCGCCCGGGGTGACTTCCTCCCCAGGCTGGAAGATGAGTCGCACCCGTCCCCCGAGACCGCCGGGAGCGGATTCGTGGAGTCGTTGCAGGGCGATGGCTGCGCCGACAAGCCCGGTCAGGTGCACATCGTGACCGCAGGCGTGTGCCACACCGGGCATTGTTGAGGCGAAGTCCTCATCGATGAGGTCATCGATGGGCAGAGCATCGATGTCGGCTCGCAGGCCCAGTGCGATCGGACCCTCGCCGACTTCGCAGACGATGCCGGTGGCCTCGAGGCGCCGAGGTGTCAGACCGGCGGCCTCCAGACGGGCGAAGATCTTGTCCGTGGTGTCGTATTCCTGGAAGGACAGTTCCGGGTGTGCGTGGACGTCACGGCGGAAATCGATGAGCTCTGCACCGATCTCAGCGACTATAGAGCTGATCACGTCTGGTCCTTCTGGGAGCGCGACGCCCTCGGGACGCGGTTCGGATTTCTGAGACATTGACTGCAATGCTAAGCACTCCGCGTCACATTTGGGCGCACTGCGACCAAATTCGACACACTCCGCTTCCAGCTGCCGCCTGTTCTGCCTGCAGCGCCTGCCTACAGCAGGTCGTCGAGTCCGCGTTCACCGGCGGCAGAGACGGCCTTCTTCACATCCTGGGCGTGGGAGCGGGAGGTGATGAGCAGGACGTCTTCGGTGTCGACGACGACGAGGTCGTCGAGGCCGACGATCGCTACCGTGCGCGGCTTCTGGGATTCGGAGAAGACGACCCCTGAGGCATCGATTTCGAGGAGGTCGCAGTTCTGACCGATCGAGATGACCCCAGCGGGCTCTCCGGGCACCGGCTGGCGCAGACGTGCCACCGAGTCGAAATCGCCCACGTCATCCCAGCCGAAGTCGCCGGGGATGACGATGACACGGCCGGCTGCGGCAGCGGGCTCGGCCACGACGTAATCGATGGCGCGCTTCTCCAGCCCGGGCCACACCTCGGCGAGCACCTGCGACTGGGTATCGGTCCCCCAGGCCTCGGCGATCCGCGACAGTCCCGCATGCAGGGTCGGCTCCTCGGCTTCAAGGACCTCGAGGAGTGAGGCGGCGCGGGCGATGAACATGCCGGCGTTCCAGCGGTAGCGACCGGAATTCACGTAGGCGCGGGCGGTGCTCGCGGCGGGCTTCTCGGCGAAGGCCATGGCGCGCCTGGCGGTCGGTGCGCCGTCGATGCCCAGCAGTTCACCGGTCTCGATGTAGCCGTAGGCGGTGGCAGGATTGCGGGGCATGATGCCGACCGTGACGATGTCGCCGGTCTGCGCGGCAACGCAAGCCTGATCAATGACGAGCCGGAATTCGTCGACGTTGGTGATCGAATGGTCCGCGGAGAACGATCCGACGATCGCGTCCGGGTCCTCCTTGGCGATGAGCATGGTCGCGAGACCGATCGCGGCCGCCGAGTCCTTCGGAGACGGTTCGGCGAGGATCTTGTGCACCGGCATCTCGGGAAGCTGCTCGACGACCTGCTCGCGGTGGCTCTCGCCCGTCACGACCCACACGCTCTCAGGGCCGACGAGCGGTGCGACACGATCCCAGGTGGACTGGATCAGGCTCCGGCCCGTACCCAGCACATCGTGGAGGAACTTCGGCGATGCCTTGCGTGAAAGCGGCCAGAGCCGAGTTCCGGATCCGCCGGCGGGGATGATGGCGTGGAAGTGTGTGTTCACATCATCAGTGTCTCAAAGTTCGGGCACTGACTGACCGATGTTGTCCGCCGTGTCGGGGTGAGGAGAACCGGAAGCCGAACGGCTCAACCTCGGCGATGGTTCCGACTCACCTGGTCAGCCCGGCGGGCGCATTAGTTAGCGCACACACGTATGCTGTAATTGAATTTCGTCGTATCCGAGAGTGACGACTGTGAGGGAACTGCCAGGAACTTAATGTGATCCACCACGCTCAGGCGTGGCCCGACTGGCAACCAGGCGGCGTTCGGCGTAGTTTCTTGATGTACACAGTCGATTAATCCAAGATGGAGGATGCTCCGTGGCCAAAGCGTCTACGGGCACTCTGTACCGAGGAAACGAAGGAATGTGGTCCTGGGTCGCGCATCGCGTCACAGGCGTCGGAATCTTCTTCTTTCTATTGGTCCACGTGCTCGATACTGCACTCGTTCGCGTCTCACCCGAGGCCTACAACGCCGTGATCGGAACCTACAAGACACCGTTCATGGCTATCGGCGAGATCGCACTCGTTGCCGCAATCGCATTCCATGCGTTCAACGGCCTTCGCGTCATTCTCGTCGACTTCTCGAAGAGCGGACCGAAGAATCAGAAGAAGCTGTTCTGGGGAGTCATCATCGTATGGCTCATCATCATGATCGCCTTCATCCCCCGCCAGCTGATGCACACGTTCGGAGGATGACATGAGCACAACATCGATCCCGGCTCCGCGCACCGGCTACTCGCGCCACAAATCAACACGGTCGAAGTTCGAAATGTTCGCATGGCTGTTCATGCGCATCTCGGGCGTCATCCTCGTGATCCTCATCTTCGGCCACCTGTTCGTCAACCTGTGGGCCGGCGACGGTGTCCAGGCCATCGACTTCGGATTCGTCGCAGGCAAGTGGGCCAGCCCGTTCTGGCAGATCTGGGATCTGCTCATGCTGTGGCTCGCGATGCTGCACGGCACCAACGGCCTGCGCACCATCATCATGGACTATGCCGAGAAGCCCGGCACCAGGATGGCGCTCCAAGTGATTCTCTACATCGCCTCGGTCATCGTCATCGTGCTCGGCACGCTCGTCATCTTCACATTCGATCCCTGCCCGGCCGGAGCCGACCCCGCACTGCTGGCGTCATTCTGCTCGGCCGCATAGAAGGAGAAACATGCAGGTACATCAATACGACGTTGTCATCGTCGGTGCCGGTGGCGCCGGAATGCGCGCAGCGATCGAATCGGGCCAGAACGCCCGCACCGCGGTCCTGACCAAGCTCTACCCCACCCGCTCGCACACAGGTGCAGCTCAGGGTGGAATGTGCGCCGCTTTGGCGAACGTGGAAGAGGACAACTGGGAATGGCACACCTTCGACACCGTCAAGGGCGGTGACTACCTGGTCGACCAGGACGCCGCCGAGGTGATGGCCAAGGAAGCCATCGATGCTGTCCTCGATCTGGAGAAGATGGGGCTGCCCTTCAACAGGACCCCTGAAGGCAAGATCGATCAGCGCCGCTTCGGTGGTCACACTCGTGACCACGGCAAGTCCGCCGTCCGCCGGTCCTGCTATGCAGCAGACCGCACCGGCCACATGATCCTTCAGACCCTCTACCAACAGTGCGTCAAGCACGGTGTGGAGTTCTACAACGAGTTCTACGTCCTCGACCTCGCCATGACCGAGGTCGACGGAGTCCGCCGTCCGGCGGGCGTCGTCGCCTACGAACTGGCCACCGGCGAGATCCACCTGTTCCAGGCCAAGTCGGTCGTCTTCGCAACCGGCGGCGTGGGCAAGGTCTTCAAGACCACCTCGAACGCCCACACCCTGACCGGCGACGGCATGGCCGTGGCCTACAACCGGGGCATCCCGCTTGAGGACATGGAGTTCTTCCAGTTCCACCCGACCGGACTTGCCGGTTTGGGCATTCTGCTCTCCGAGGCCGCTCGCGGCGAAGGCGCGATCCTGCGCAACTCGGAGGGTGAGCGCTTCATGGAACGCTACGCACCGACGATCAAGGACCTCGCTCCTCGTGACATCGTGGCCCGTTCCATGGCCAACGAAGTGCGTGAAGGCCGTGGCTGTGGACCGAACAAGGACTACGTCCTGCTCGACCTCACGCACCTCGAGCCTGCGCACATCGATGCGAAGCTGCCCGACATCACCGAGTTCGCCCGCACCTACCTCGGTGTGGAGCCCTACACGGAGCCGGTGCCGGTCTTCCCGACCGCGCACTACGCCATGGGCGGCATCCCGACCAACATCCAGGCCGAGGTGCTCGCGGACAACGACAACGTCATCCCCGGCCTCTACGCCGCCGGTGAGGTCGCCTGCGTGTCTGTCCACGGATCGAACCGTCTGGGCACGAACTCGCTGCTCGACATCAACGTCTTCGGGAAGCGCGCCGGCATCGCCGCAGCGGAGTACGCGAAAACCGCAGACTTCGTCGAACTGCCCGAGGGTGCCGAGAACGACACCGTCGCATTGCTCGAGAAGATGCGGACCTCCGATGGCACCGAACGCATCGGCGCCATCCGCAAGGATCTCCAGGAACTCATGGACGCCAACGTCCAGGTCTTCCGCACTGACGAGACTCTGCGCGAAGCGCTCGACGAGATCGCGAAACTGCGTGAACGTTACAACAACGTCGGCATTCAGGATCGCGGCAAGCGCTTCAACCTCGACCTCCTCGAGGCTGTCGAGCTGAACTTCCTGCTCGAACTCGCCGAGGTCATCTCCGTCGCCGCCATCCACCGTAAGGAATCACGCGGTGGACACTTCCGAGAGGACTTCCCGGATCGTGACGACGAAGGATTCATGCATCACACGATGACCTACCTCGATCCTGATTCCGAGACCGACGGCATCAAGGGCATGCGTCTGGAGACGAAGCCCGTCATCGTCACCCGTTACCAGCCGATGGAGCGTAAGTACTGATGAGCACCGATACCTCAACCGAGACACCGGAACCAGCCTCAAAGATCGACCTGCCCGACCACGTGGCAGGCGATGCCGGCTCGATTCCGTCATTTGACTGCACCTTCAAGATCGCACGCTTCGATCCCGAACAGGATGAAGAGGCGCACTGGGAGGAATACAAGGTCACGATGTACGGCACCGACCGTGTCCTCGACGCCCTGCACAAGATCAAGTGGGAGATGGACGGTTCGCTGTCCTTCCGCCGCTCCTGTGCTCACGGCGTGTGCGGCTCCGATGCCATGCGCATCAACGGCCGCAACCGTCTGGCCTGCAAGACCCTGCTGAAGGATCTTGACACCAACAAGACGATCACCATCGAAGCGATCAAGGGTCTGCCTCTGGAGAAGGACCTCATCGTCGACATGGAGCCGTTCTTCCAGTCCTACCGCGAGGTCATGCCGTTCCTCATCACCTCCGGCCACGAGCCGACGCGTGAGCGTCTGCAGTCGGCCGAACAGCGTGAGGCCTTCGACGACACCACCAAGTGCATTCTCTGCGCCGCGTGCACCTCGTCGTGCCCCGTGTTCTGGACCGATGGCCAGTACTTCGGTCCGGCAGCCATCGTCAACGCGCACCGTTTCATCTTCGATTCGCGTGACGAAGGCGGAGACATGCGCCTGGAGATCCTCAACGACAAAGAAGGAGTGTGGCGTTGCCGCACCACCTTCAACTGCACCGAGGCCTGCCCTCGTGGCATCGAAATCACCAAGGCCATCGCAGAGGTGAAGCAGGCAGTCCTGCAGCGCGCATTCTGATCTGATCAAACGCGCATCATCTGGATCGCTGAGGCGGCCGTGCACTTTACGTGCACGGCCGCCTTTTGCGTTCCCCATGTTGGAGTGAGTGTGCAGCCTGAGATCCCCGGGCGTGCGTGTCGTCTGCGTGGGCGTGTGTGGGCGTTCGACAGTCTGAGTCAGAGTGGACATGTTTGAAACCAGCTCAGTCTGACTTCGACTGTCGAAGTGCTGTGCGATATCGCACGAGACTGCCTGAGGACTGCTGCTCCTTTGCCGTCGTAGACTGGTGCGCATGCTTTCGACCCGCACTTCCTCTGCGTCACTGACGACATCTGCTCCGCATTCGTTCGGGGCGGGAGTGCGCCTCATCGTCGGTGCCGCTCTCGCCCTTCTGCTCATCGGCGCACAGCTGGTCCTCTCCCCCACGAGCTCACATGCGGATGCGAAGCCCGACAAGAAGCAGGAGAAGGTCTACGAAACTCCGGCCGACCTCGGCGATGGAGCGAAGCCACCGAAACCGGTGGGCATTTCATGGCTGGTGGGAGACCTCGATACGGGCGAAATTCAGGCCGCCCACGACATCGACAAGAAGCACGCGCCGGCGTCGACGATCAAGCTCCTGACCGCTCTGGCTCTGGTCGACGTGCTCGACGATCCCAAACAGAAGGTCGAGGCGAAGTTCGAGGACATGGAGATCGACGGCACCAAGGTCGGCCTCATGCAGAAGAACAAGTACACCGTCGATCTGCTCTTCCACTCGATGCTGATGTCGAGTGCCAATGATGCCGCGAACGCGCTGGGTCGGGCCGCTGGCGGTCAGGAGAAGGCCGTGGCCCTGATGAATGAGAAGGCCGAGGAGCTGGGTATGACGGACACCCACGCCGCGAACACTTCCGGCCTCGACGACAAGAATCAGTACATGACGGCTGCAGACATGATGAAACTGGCGTGGGCGGTGTGTGAGGACGACTACCTGATGAGCGTCATCGACACCGAGACCATCAAGTTCCCGGGCGGGAAGAACCCGGTCACGAAGGAGAAGTTCAAGGGCTACGAGATTCAGAACCACACTCAGATCGTCGGGCAGGTCGACGGCGGGCTCGGGCTGAAGAACGGGTTCACACGTAAAGCCAAGGGCGCCTATATCGCCGTGGCCGAACGTGACGGTCACCGTGTGGTCGCGACGATGCTCGGCATCGACAACAACTCCCGACAAGCCGCGGTCGACCTGCTCGAATGGGACTTTGCCCAGAAGGAACCCAAGTCTCTCCAGACGATCCCCGTCGGGCAGACCGTGACGCCGAGCGCCGATCCCAGCGCCTCGGCGAGCAGCAGTGATGCCGGCGGCAGTGGAAGCGACTCCCACGGCACAGAAAAGGAATCGGGTGAGAGCACCGATGATTCTACGGCTGCGGCGAACGGAACCGAGGCCTCATCGTCGGTGCTGGGCATCTCCGCAGAGAATCTCCTCCCATTCGCAATGTTGGCCGGCGCGGCGGTGCTTCTCATCGCGGCAGGGACCATCTGGGTCCGAATGCGCCGGAGCTGAGTGACCTGATCTCAGATAGAATCGGGACAGTCCCGTTCGGAGGTTGCCGTGAAAACACCATTGCTGTCCACACTCCTTGAGCGCGAACATGAGGAGATCGATGGCGGAATCGAGGAGTACGCCGACGGTCTGAGCAGTGGCGGAACTGACTCAGCGCCCCTGCTGCGGGCGATGGCGGCTCTGCGACGTCACATCTACCTCGAAGAGGAATTCATCTTTCCAACGCTGCGCACGGCCGGACTGATGATGCCTGTGTTCGTCATGCTCCGTGAGCACGGTGAAATCTGGGACGCGATGGCCTCCCTCGACGTGCAGCTGGGGGCTGACGCCGATTCGCAGACCATGGACGATGCGTGCCGGGACCTGCTGACTCGCCTCGATGCACACAATTCGAAGGAAGAGCCGATCATCTATCCGCGTGCGGATGCAGACCTGCCGGATGAGGCGACCAACCGCCTACGAGATTTCCTTGACGCGGGCGCCATGCCTGAAGGGTGGCGGTGCGAAAAGGCAACGCGGTGATCCGGTCCACAAACTGTTTGGCACCCTCTCGCGCTGCACCCCACACCTTGATTTTGACATCTTCTGATGAACTTGTATAAGCTGATGTCTTGCGTTCGAAGCAGTCCGGCTTCATCGAACCTTTGATTCCACTCTTACCGCAACATGCCATTCATTACGGCAGTTGAAGAATCAGGTTCAACTTGCAGATGAAATACGACGGACTCTATGTCTCTTCTGAATGCAGATCCCCCACCGTGACGGAGCAACCCGCACCACGGTAAAACCCAGCCGGCTCGCCACCGAGATTCTCGTTCGGCAGCTAGCACTATTCGGTGACTACCCCGTCACCAACTCAACACGAAAAGAATCGCGTGCACAGATGCATGCCATTCAACAGAACTGTAATGAAAGGAGGGAACGATGACTCAGTTCCCACAATGGGTTCAGCGTGCCGTCGAGCATGCAGGACTGATCGAACCGAGGATCAGCACCAGGAACACCGGCGAAATCACGATCAGTGATTCCACCGGACGGACCGTGCTGTTCACCGGAACATCGCTGCGTGAGACCACGCCGCTGGCGGCTTAATCGCCGCCGTCTGTCGGGTTCCTCTTCGCACTGCTGGGTCTTAAGCAGAGCGGGAACTAAGACAGTCTGACCTCAGCCCGACATTTCGCAGGTTCTGCCTGCAGGAATGTCGGGCTTTTTCATCGCCCACCTGTGCACGTCACCGATTATGAATGCCAGGTAGGGTGAACACTCCATCCTCATGGTCCGAAAGGACGACCATTGCCGCAGAACTCGCAGCGACAGCTATCGCTACTTGCCCGACGCCCCGATGTCATCACCGATCTGCTCCAGATCGTCAAGGCGGTCATCGCAGCTACCGGCGCGTGGTGGCTGTCCGATAGCGTTCTGAACTCTCAGATGCCATTCCTGGCACCGTGGGCAGCACTACTGACAGTTCACGCCACCGTCCACCGCTCGTTGTCTCGCGGTGCGCAGTCGACTATCGCCTCAACCCTCGGCGTTGCCTTGTCCTTCGTGATCGGCAACTATCTGGGCGTGAGCATATGGACATTTGCGCTTGCGCTCCTGGTCGGCCTCTCTGCTGCTCGGCTGCCTTGGATCCGCGATGAAGGTATCGCGATCGCAACAACAGGCATCTTCGTCCTCGGGAGCGGCTTCGACAGTCAGCAACCCCTTCTCGGGGAGCGGATCTTGGAACTCTGCGTCGGCGTCGCCGTCGGCATCGTCGTCAACCTTCTGGTAATTCCACCTCTGCGCGATCAACAGGCAAAGCGCTATGTCGACAGCATCAACCGGCGCATGGGCGACACCTTGGTCGAAATGGCCGATGAACTGGACGAAGGATGGGACACAGACAACGCCAACGACTGGTTCCAAACGACCAAATCTATGAGCGAGGAACTGAACTCAGCATGGCAGTCGGTCAAGTTCGCCAGGGAGAGTCAACGGGCGAACCCCCGCGACCGTCTGCGTCGGCGACGCACCCCATCCGGTGTAGCCCGCGAAGTGCAGACATCGCCGGAGGACGCCAGCTACGAGAACATCCTGCAGCGGGTCGATGAAGGCATCTCCCACCTGCGCCATCTGACCCGGACTCTGCGCGAGGGCTCTTACGATACCGGCGAATGGGACACTCGCTTCCGCGAGAAGTGGACAACAATCGTCCGAGACGCCGGTCAATCGATAGCCGACCCAGATGCGGAAGTCGAACCGATCTTCAAACGCCTCGAAGAGCTGTCGGTGAACATGGCCGAAGATGACGGCCTCCCGGAACGTTCCTGGGCCCTATACGGTTCACTGATCGCGAGCGTGCAGCACATCGCCGCCGTCGTCGATGACGTCGCCTCCGCGCGTACAGCACGCGATGCTGGCTGACGCTGGCGGGTGACGCATCGAATCACAGACGACGACCGAAGCTGGTCTTACCTCAGGCGGTCTCAGTCTGCTGTGCGACACCCATAGTGGATTTACCGGCCGTATCCACACCACCTGGCTCCTATGTGATTCGGGTGCTAGAGAGACGATGATCTGAAGAAAGTGCGACAATGGCCGAGAACAATCAAGACTCGAATGGGACGACGACGGTATTTCTCCTAGCAGGCGCGATACTCCTGTTCTGTACTTTTATGGTGCTGCCCGGTGGCCATGATGAAGTTCTTCCGGTTGGGCTGCTCGCTACGATCGCTGTCGTACTGACAGGTTCCGTCATCCGTGCTCTCGAACAGAAGGACTGACTTGCGTCTTGCATTTGGACAGATACTCGTTTTGCTCGTGATCCTGGCCGTCATCGCTGCGATTATTGTGGGCGCGATCTTCGGAGTCATCAAGCTCGTCAAGTCCACGAAACGATGTGAAGCTGACCGCAAGCTCACGCTCCCCCTCGAGTTCGCTATGCCCTGCGAGTTTCGCACACGCCGACGCCATGCAGGTGATGCGGCGAACCTCGGACTCGTGCGGGCGGGCCCTTTCAGGATTGAACTGGGCTGACCGCACCAATTGCACAGGTCTGCCTCATATATAGTCAGTGCGGGTCTATGGGAAGATCGTGGGCAGAAGCCGCTTCCACTTCCGACGATGGTTGAATGCACGAAAGCGGCCCATCCAAGCAGTAATGCTCGGATTGGCCGAAAGCCGAGGGCGTCCGCCCCTCAGCGACTCAGAAGGTGACTCAGAAGTCCCAGTCGTCGTCTTCCGTGTTCTCTCGGCCTTGCCGATGACGCAGGAGCATCCAGAACCGCAGAGGTCGTGGTTCGCTCTTGCCTCCCGGTCAGGGAGTCGACCGTTGAATTCTAGGCGGAGTTTACGGGCTCTTCATAAATAGGGCTGTAGGAGCCTACTCATTCCGCCAGCGTGGAGCAGTGATCGGATGAGGTAGTTGCTCCGGTTACGGAATCCCAACGCGATCCCACGCAGATGCTCCAGCCTGCCGTTGATCGCTTCCGTGGGCCCGTTCGAGGTTCCTGGGTGATCGAAGTAGGCAAGAATATCGGCACGCCTGCGTTGGAACGTTGTCCGTAGGCTCCGTAGCTCCTTCAACTCATCCGGGATCATCCCGGCCAGCTTGTCGATCAGCCCGGCCATGATTGCCTTGCCCTTCGCCGGTGCCGCAGCATAGGCGGCGATCGTGTCTTGGTAGAACTGCCAACACACCACCAAGGCAGCATGATCGTCGCCTGCGAAGACCGTGTTGAGTCGGTGTTTCTGCTTGTCTGAAAGGAGACTGACGCGGGTGCGTATGGTTTTCCTAATCCCGTACAAGGCGTCACCAGATCGGCCCCTGCGCCCGTGAATCTCGGTTTGGAGTCTCCTCCTCGTCTCATCGAGCTTGGTCCCGACAAGAGCGACGACATGGAAGGGGTCCATGACCGTGGTGGCGTCGGGGAGGACGTCGGTAGCGGCTTTCTTGTACCCGGCGAACGCGTCCATGGCGACGTGATCAATGCCAGTCCGGAACTTATCAGGCTGGTTGTTTAGCCAATCGGAAAACACCTCGGCCGAGCGTCCGGGAACAATGTCAAGCAACCGCGCTGGCTGGCTGGAGAGATCGACGATGACAGTGACCCATCGGTCGATGCCGCGGTGGGACCAACAGTGTTCATCGACACCGATCGTGGATACGCCATCGAGCCTGGTGGCATCGGCGAGCAACAACGTGGCGCCGAGGTCGAGGACAGCCGTGCACACGGTGTTCCACGAGGTTGCGAGGTTCTGCGCGATGACGTGGATACTCATTTTGTCGATGACAACGGACTTCAACGCCCACAGGCGAGCGGTGCGGGAGAGCTTCGACCGGCCGACGCATGCCTTCGCTGGCGACTGCGACCAGCGCTGGCGGCAGTTCGGACACTGGAACGTACGGATGCGGATGGCCAGCGTCACTGCAGTCAGCCCGATCGGAGGATGGACGAGCCGGCGGATCCTCGTCGATCGGACTCGTCCCCGCTGCTGGGCGCAGTCGCGGCATTCGGAGTTGTCGTCGGTGATCAGGCACAACACGGTCAGATGCCTGCCGGTGTGGTGCTGGCCGATGGCGGTGAGTCCGAGTTCGTTCAGACGGAGTGTGGTGTCAAGGCATGGCGGGGTAAAGTTGTGCATCAGGGACCTTGGGTCGTGATGGAGTCTTGAACACCTACATCATTGCACCCAGGGTCCCGTTTCTTGTGCTGCTTGAGGGTGGCTACCGCACCGCCCTATTTATGAAGAGCCAGTTTACGAGTTTCTACCTGGACCCATCGGGGATGAATGTGGTCAAGATTTGGGCAAATTCTGGGCCCTCGCTTCCCCTCTCACCGCACGTCGTCATGGTGCAACCACATCGCGACAGTCTTCTGTTGCTCGCCAAGGGAATACCCACGGCCACAGCCGTATGGCTCGTCGCCAAGCCCCCGGGCACACCTCGCCAACTGCACTTCCCCGCAACAACGCTTGAGGGTAGTGTGAATTCATGTTGAACGACTCCCAAGACTCCATGGAGAAAAATCGGGACGACCCTATTCCCGAAGGATTGAAGCTCGGAGCTCGTTTCACCGGCTACCTTCTGGTCATCGTCGCGGGGATCACCGTTGCGGGATTCCTGGCATTGCAAATGGCAGAAATCGTGATCCCCTTTCTGGCGGGACTGATACTTTCGGCCCTCCTGGTCCCATTGTCGTCGTTCCTGCAGCGGCATCGGTGGCCGAAGTGGCTGGCCGTGGTCACCGTCTGGGTCGTCGTCCTCGGCCTGCTGGCCGGACTCGTCCTCCTCATCACCTTCCAGATCAGAAGCGAGATTCCTGCGATCCAGAAACAGGTGGCGACGTCTCTGGACGCGGCGAAGCAGTTCTTGGCAACGCAGCCGTTCGGGCTGACCGAAGCCAAGCTCAACGATCTCGTCACCTCCTCGGGGCAGTGGTTGCAAGACAATGCTGCCGGACTCGGCTCGGGTGCCGCCGAAGTCGGCACTACAGCGGCTCACATCGTCGAAGGCGTCATCATCGTCTTGTTCGTGACGCTATTCGCACTGATCGACGGGAAAGGAATCTGGACCTGGGCAGTCCAGATATGGCCCCGGAAATCCCATCAGCGAATCATTGCAGCCGGAGACGCCGGTTGGAAGACCCTGTCGAGCTTCATTCGAATCCAACTCGTCGTCGCCGCCACCGATGCGGTCGGAATCGGCCTCGGTGCACTGATTCTGGGAGTGCCGCTGGCCGTACCGATCGCGACCGTTGTGTTCCTAGGAGCATTCGTCCCTTTTGTTGGAGCGATCATCGGCGGAGCGTTCGCAGTAGGTCTCTCACTAATGTTCAACGGATGGATTCACGCCGTCATCATGCTTGGCATCGTGATCCTCGTTCAACAAATCGAAAGCCACGTTCTTCAGCCCTGGTTGACCGGCTCACGAGTCAAAATTCACCCCTTAGCAGTGATCCTGGGCGTCACCGCGGGGGCTGCTCTTGCGGGCATTACAGGGGCATTCTTCGCGGTTCCTGTCATCGCTACTCTCAATTCAATGTTCAGAGCCGCGAAGAATCCGCCCACCGATCAGTCAGCGGCGAGTGCCCATCACACGATCAGCGATGCTGAAATGACCAACGACAGCGCTGGGAACGATCTCGAACCGAACGAAGACCGGTGAAGTCTGAGCTGATAACTCCGGGGTCACTTTCCAGCCAACGCAACTGCTGAAGGTTTGGTTGACTCCGGAGTTTGTGCCGCCAGAGCGACGGCCTTGTGGTGAACAGGCTCGTAATCAACCGGGGCCAGTTTACCCAATCTCCGTTGCCGACGCTTCCGGTGATAGGTCCGCTCAACCCAGTGCACGATCGCAGTCCGTAACCTCGCTCTTGTACCCCAACGGCCCCGATCAAGGACGTTCTTCTGCAACACGACGAGGAACGATTCCATTGCCGCATTATCACCAGCAACGCCGACCCTGCCCATCGAGCCGACTCGCCCATGATGCCGTAAAGCGTGCTGGAACTACCTGGGCCGAAATTGTGACCCGCGGTCGGTGGGGACGAGGCAGCCGGCAACGACTCGAGCCTCATTCGACAAAACCGGCGTAACTCGTGGTCGGACCGATCTCGGCGCTGGTCCCTCCACTCGCCTCGAACAGGTCGTGTCCGATCGAGGCCGGAGGTTGCCCGTATCAACCTGGGGCGAACGCTTTCGCATCGGCAGTGATATCGGCTGCGGTCTTTGTGACGACCAGTCTGGTGCCGGCCTGGGCCTTCACTCCGGCCCTTGTGAGGTCATGGCCGAGTGATCGGAATTCGCTTGCGTCGAACGCTTTGCCACCACTTCCTCATGCCGCCACCTTCTGTCCGTTGATGTTCTGGCACAGGTAGTCCCTGGTCCAGTTCGTGGTCCCGGACTCAGCCACAAGCACTTGAAGCTCGCGCTCCTTGAGGTGTGGCTCGTCGGGATTGTCGATGGTCTGGATGGTGTCTCCGCGGTGTCGGCCCGCGCTTCGGTGAAGGTTGTGCAGAACATGTTGGGCCACAATCAGGCGGCGGTCACTCTCGACGTATACGCCGACCTATTCAGTACCGATATGGACGATGTGGCGGCTCGGATTGATGCGGCCCGGAATCGGAGTGTGCTCAAAATGTGCTCAAACGACAATTCCGCGGCGACGGGTGAGTGAATAAACGAAAGCGGCCCACCCAAGCATTTCTGCCTGGATGGGCCGCTGACCCGGTGTTTTAGAAGTCCCAGTCGTCGTCTTCCGTCTGTTCGGCCTTGCCGATGACGTAGGAGGATCCTGATCCGGAGAAGAAGTCGTGGTTCTCGTCGCTGTTGGGCGAGAGGGACGCGAGGATCGCCGGGTTCACCTCGGTGACCTCCTTCGGGAACATCGCTTCGTACCCGAGGTTCATCAGGGCCTTGTTCGCGTTGTAATGGAGGAACATCTTGCAGTCCTCAGCCAGCCCCACTGAGTCGTAGAGGTCATGCGTGTAGGCGACCTCATTCTCGTAGAGTTCGAACATGAGGTTCATCGTGTAGTCCTTGAGCTCCTGCTTGCGCTCCTCGGACTGTGACTCCAAACCCTTCTGGTACTTGTAGCCGATGTAGTAGCCGTGGACAGCCTCGTCGCGGATGATGAGGCGGATGAGGTCGGCCGTGTTCGTCAGCTTCGCATGTGCAGACCAGTACATGGGCAGGTAGAAGCCCGAGTAGAAGAGGAATGACTCCAGCAGCGTGGAGGCAACCTTGCGCTTGAGCGGGTCATCGCCTCGGTAGTAGCTGAGGATGATGTCGGCCTTGGACTGCAGGTAGGTGTTCTCCCGCGACCAACGGAACGCTTCGTCGATCTCTTTCGTCGAGCACAGGGTTGAGAAGATCGATGAGTATGACTTCGCATGCACGCTCTCCATGAACGCGATGTTCGTCATCACTGCTTCCTCGTGCGGCGTCACTGCATCCGGAATCAGGGAGATCGCACCCACGGTGCCCTGAATCGTATCCAGCAATGTCAGACCCGTGAAGACGCGCATGGTCAGCGTCTTCTCCTCCTCGGTCAGCGTCGCCCATGAAGGGATATCGTTGCTCAGCGGCACCTTCTCAGGCAGCCAGAAATTTCCGGTGAGGCGGTCCCAGACGTCATCATCGACGGGATCGATGACACGATTCCAGTTGATGGCATCGACATGCGAAGCCAAAGTCAGGTTCTCCAACGTTTCCATCTCTCTTCCAAGTTGCAGGTACGTCATACGTACGTGTGGTCTGCCGTGCAGACTAAGAATGTTGAGTACCCGGAGCCTGTTGTGTGCGCAGGCTCGGGGTCATGAGTTCAGCGGGCCGGTTGTCACCGGCCCGCTGAACTCATCGGTCACAGCATGCAGGAAACGCAGCCATCGACCTCGGTACCTTCCAGCGCGAGCTGGCGCAGCCGGATGTAGTAGATGGTCTTTATGCCCTTGCGCCATGCGTAGATCTGCGCCTTGTTGATGTCACGAGTTGTGGCCGTGTCCATGAAGAACAAGGTCAGCGACAGTCCCTGGTCCACGTGCTTCGTGGCCTCGGCGTAGGTGTCGATGATCTTCTCATAGCCGATCTCGTAAGCATCCTGGTAGTACTTCAGGTTGTCGTTATCCATGAAGGGAGCCGGGTAGTAAACGCGCCCGATCTTGCCCTCCTTGCGGATCTCGACCTTCGAAGCCACGGGGTGGATCGATGACGTCGAGTTGTTGATGTAGGAGATCGACCCTGTGGGCGGAACAGCCTGCAGGTTCTGGTTGTAGATGCCGTGCTCAGCAACTGCAGCCTTGAGCTCACGCCAATCGTCCTGAGTGGGGATGTGCACGCCCGCCTCGGTGAACATCTCGGCCACACGCGAAGTGCGTGGTTCCCACACTTCGTCGGTGTACTTATCGAAGTACTCACCGCTTGCATACTTCGACCGCTCGAAGCCGGCGAAGGCGGACTTGCGTTCCTTCGCGATCTCCATCGACGCCCGCACACAGTGGTAGGCGACGGTGTAGAAGTACATGTTCGTGAAGTCGAGGCCCTCATCGGAGCCATAGTAGATATGCTCACGAGCGAGGTAGCCGTGGAGGTTCATCTGCCCGAGTCCGATGGCGTGAGACATGTCGTTGCCGCGAGCGATCGAAGGAACCGACTGGATGTCAGAGGTTTCCGCGACAGCAGTCAGTCCGCGAATCGCGGTCTCAATGGTCTGCCCGAAGCTATCGGAATCCATTGTGAGCGCGATGTTGAGAGAACCGAGGTTGCAGGAGATGTCCTTGCCGATGACATCATAGCCGAGATCGGAGTCGTACTGGCTGGGCTCGGAGACCTGAAGGATCTCGGAGCACAGGTTCGACATGATGATCTTGCCGTCGATCGGGTTGGCACGGTTGACCGTGTCTTCGAACATGACGTACGGGTAGCCGGACTCGAACTGGATCTCCGCCAAGGTCTGGAAGAACTCACGTGCGCTGATCTTGCTCTTCTTGATGGCGGCGTTGTCGACCATCTCTTCGTACTTCTCTGTCACGTTGACGTCAGAGAAGGGCATGCCGTAGACGCGTTCGACGTCGTAGGGGCTGAAGAGGTACATGTCCTCATTGCGCTTGGCCAACTCGAAGGTGATGTCCGGGATGACGACGCCCAGTGACAGGGTCTTGATCCGGATCTTCTCGTCGGCGTTCTCGCGCTTGGTATCGAGGAACTTGTAGATATCGGGGTGGTGAGCGTGGAGGTACACGGCACCGGCGCCCTGGCGCGCGCCCAACTGGTTGGCATAGGAGAAAGAGTCTTCGAGCAGCTTCATGACTGGGATGACACCTGAGGACTGGTTCTCGATCTTCTTGATCGGTGCACCGGACTCGCGGATGTTCGTCAGAGCGAAGGCCACACCGCCGCCGCGCTTGGACAGCTGCAGTGCGGAGTTGATGGAGCGACCGATCGACTCCATGTTGTCTTCGATACGCAGCAGGAAGCAGGAGACGAGTTCACCGCGCTGCTTCTTGCCTGCGTTGAGGAAGGTCGGCGTGGCCGGCTGGAAACGGCCGGCGATGATCTCGTCGACGAGCTGGGTGGCCAGCTTCTCGTCGCCGCGAGCCAAGAACAGTGCGACCATGACGACGCGATCCTCGAAGCGTTCGAGGTAGCGCTTTCCGTCAAAGGTCTTCAGCGTGTAAGAGGTGTAGAACTTGAAAGCACCGAGGAAGGTCTGGAACCGGAACTTAGCCGAGTAGGCGCGCTTCGAGAGCTCTTCGACGAAGTTGAAGGAGTACTGATCGAGGACTTCGGGTTCGTAGTATTCCTTCTCGACGAGGTAGTCGAGCTTCTCCTTGAGGTCATGGAAGAAGACGGTGTTGTTGTTGACATGCTGCAAGAAGTACTGCCTGGCAGCCTGTTTGTCACGCTCGAACTGGATACGACCATCCTGGTCGTACAGGTTCAGCATGGCGTTGAGCGCATGGTAGTCAAGATCCGTCTCTTCGCGGATGATGTCTTCTACATTGCGGTCTTCAGCGAGCTCGCGCACAGTTTGTCCAATCCTAAATTCACTGCTTCGACTTCCTCTGGGGTTCCGAGGAGTTCGACACGGTACAGCACGGGTACATTGCATTTTGCGGCCACCTTGTGTGCCGCGCGACAGTATTCTTCGCCGAAACTCGTATTTCCAGCGCCGACGACGCCGACGAGATGGCGTCGATTCGATTCGATATTGAGGAACTTGATCACTTGCTTGGGAACGGCACCTCTGTTGGCACCGGCACCGTAGGTGGGAGTCACGAGGACGAACGGTTCGTCGATCGTCAGCGTCTCTTCTTTCGTCAGGAGGGGAAGCCGGCGCGAGGGGTGCCTCAGCTTACTGACGAAGCGGTCGGTGTACTCAGAGCTGCTCGAGTAGTAGACCAGGAGCATGTCAGGCCACGACGGAAACCGAGGTCTGCTCGCCGGCCAGAGTGGCGATCTTGTCCGGGCGGAAACCTGACCAGTGGTCGTTGTCGGTGACAACGACGGGAGCCTGCATGTAGCCCATGGCCTTGACGACATCCAAGGCGTTCTCATCGACACTGAGATCGACCGATTTGTACTTCAGCCCTTTGGCATCAAGCGCACGGTACGTGGCGTTGCACTGGACGCAAGCTGGCTTGGTGTACACGGTGATCATCGCGACTCCTCATTTCTGCACTTCGGCTTAGATTTCACGGTATGTCCACGCCGGATCCTTGACCTTGACAATGACGAATATCACGTCAAGCAGGCCCGGGCATGACCACTAGATGTTGTGTTCGGGTTCGACTCTACCCCTATATCCAGTGTTACACCAGTGTTGTTTCGACCGTCCACACCCTGTGTTCAAACCGTCCACAGTCATCCACAAGTCATGAGTGACACCGATGTAGTTCGATCACCTGCGAGGACACTGGGCAGAGCGGTCGAAAAGCCACTTCCGGGCACCTCCCCCGACCCCGTTTTCCACACCTGTCCACAGATAAATTTTTCACCTGTGGGTGTTTTTTCGGCGTGTCACATTCGCTTCTGCTTCCACATGCCCGGGGTCCGTCTGCACTGTCGATTCCGCCTCCTTCTGCGCCCCTATTCCACGCCGTCACCCACTCCTGCAAGCCGGTCTCCTAAGGGTATGTGTCGGTACTGACACGACAGAGTCCAGTCCCGTGTCAGACTCAGCCCATATGCTTGTCTTGTCAGCCAGTTGAGATTCGAGAGGCCCCACCATGACGGCAACGGCACCCGCCAACACCCAAGAGATCGCACACGCTCAATCGATCCTCGGCGGTCTGGAATCCTATCTGGATCATTTCGTCGTCGGTCAGCAGCGCCTGCGCGAAAGCCTGCTCATCGGCCTCCTCTCCGGCGGTCATCTTCTCCTGGAGAGTGTTCCCGGCCTGGCCAAGACGACCGCGGCGGCAGCGCTGGCCAATGCTGTGGACGGTGAGTTCTCCCGCATCCAGTGCACACCCGACCTGCTTCCCGCCGACATCATCGGTTCTCAGATCTACAACGCCCACGAAGGCTCGTTCAATACAGTCCTGGGCCCCGTCCACGCCAACATCGTCCTCCTCGATGAGATCAACCGGTCGTCTGCGAAGACGCAGAGTGCCATGCTTGAAGCAATGCAGGAGAAGCAGACGACGATCGGCGGCCAACGGTTCGAACTTCCCCGCCCCTTCCTGGTCCTGGCCACTCAGAACCCGATCGAGCAGGAAGGCACCTATCAGCTTCCCGAAGCGCAGCTCGATCGGTTCATGATCAAGGACCTCCTCACCCATCCGAGCCCCAATGAGGAGATGGAGATCCTGGCCCGCCTCGATTCGGGCGTCTTCGACCGCGACTCCGTTCCGAAGCCCTCCTGCAACCTCGAGGACGTCGAGACGCTCCAGAACTATGCACGCACCATCTATGTCGACCCTTCGATCACCCGGTACCTTGTCGAGCTCGTCCATGCGACCAGGAACACCGCCAAGTATCTGGGCCGACTCGCCCCGTTCATCGAATATGGTGCCAGCCCCCGCGCCTCGATCGCCTTCACCAACGCGGGACGGTCCCTGGCGATGATCCGGGGTCGCAACTACGTCATCCCCGAAGACATCAAGGATCTGGCTCACCGCATTCTCGATCACCGCATCCAACTCAACTTCGAAGCCGCAGCGGAGAACATCACGAGCGCCCAAATCGTCGATGCCCTCCTCATGGCTGTCCCCACTCCCTGATCGGGTGCATCGATGACTGCTCTGCTCAATCGGATCAAAGCGCGGCTGACCATCCACGCGCACCGCCGGACCCGGCGGCTCCTCGATGGGGACTATTCTTCTGTCTTCCACGGCCACAGCCTCGACTTCGATGATCTGCGCGACTACATCCCCGGCGACGAGATTCGCGACATCGACTGGAAGGCCACGGCTCGACATTCGAACCCCCTGGTCAAACGCTACGTCGCCCATCGCAGACATATTCTTGCCCTCGTCGTCGACTCCTCTCGGAACTTCGACGCAGTAACCTCAGCCGGGGTCGACAAACGCCAGCTCGCGATCCTCATGGCCGGAATGACCGGCTATCTCGCCGTCCGCCATGGCGATGACGTGATGCTCATCCACGGCAGCGCAAAGCGCACCACGGCCTCCCCGCGAAAGGGCAGCGAGGCCCATCTGGAGAACCTGCTCCAGCAGATCCTTGCCGAAGCAGGTGCAGACGGCGAGGGTTCGATCGATAAGCAGCTGCAGTGGATCGCCACTCACGTCAACCACCGGATGCTCGTTGTCGTCATCTCCGACCAGGCGCCGCTCGGCGCGAAGGAAGAGGCCACGATCAAACGGCTGCGGGTACAGCACGAAATCCTGTGGATCACGATCACCGACGCGGACCTGGCACAGCTTCCGGCCGCCTCGGCCCCGTTCGACGTCTCCCGACCAGACGTCGGTCTGCCCACCTCTGTGATGGCCAACCCACACGTGCGCGCCGAATTCATGGCCGCCGAAGCGAACCGCAAGCAGCATCGGATCGATCTGCTCTCGAAACTCGGAATCTCCCACACCGAAATCGCCCACCCGGACCATGCGCTGGGAAGCCTCCACACTCTTCTGCTGAGGCACCGCCGTGGGCCCCGCTGAGCTCGTCGGGCCGCTGGAGATCTCGGTCTGGTGGTATGTTGCCGCCGCATTCGTTCTTCTCGCCGCCGTCTTGAATCTGTTTGCCCCGCTGCTGCGTGTGGCGGCCGGATCGGGAGAGAAGTCCCAGCCGCGGATTCCCATTCCTGTCCGCAGCACCTACATGTCCCGGATCGCGACAGTCGAGTCGAAATTGGGTGCAGGCGACGCCGATGTCCGAGACTCGGCTCGGGAATTGGCGAAGATCGTGCGTGAGTTCGCTCGTGACGCATGGGGAGTCAAAGCCGAACACCTCACCTACCGAGATGCGGCAGTGGCCGGACTCGACGACCTCGCCGAGTCCTTGTCAGGTCTTTACGAAGCAGAATTCGCTGAGAACGACGCCCATGATCTGGGCCCCCAGATCGCCGATGCCAGAAAGTTGGTGGCTCGATGGTCCTGATGTTCTGGTGGCTGGCCCTCGTCCTCCTTGTGCTTGCTGGGGCCACAGTCTTCTTCTTTCGCAGACCCAAGGCCACCGCGTCATCACTGGCCGTGGCTCACAGCGCACGCATGACGAGCCTGCCCAGCTTCCGCAAAGCCATGCGGACCCGTCTGCTCACGACGGTCGCATTCCTCGCAGTCATCGCCCTCACCGGACTCTCCACTCTCGCCGGAATCTCCCGACCTGCATGGGTCGAAACAGTCAATCCGGAGAAGAAACTGCGTGACGTCATGCTCTGCCTCGACGTGTCCGGCTCGATGCTCGGATACGACGCCGACCTCCTTGAGGCCTACCAGGAGCTCGTCGACCGGTTCGACGGTGAACGCATCGGCATGACCGTTTTCAACGCAACCGCGGTTTCCGCGTTCCCGCTCACCGATGACTACGACATGGTCCAGAACTATCTCAAGGAAGCCGAAGAAGGGTTCCGCACATGGGGCTCGGAAGGCACCGACTACTCATGGTCGACCTCACCGCCCAACATCGGCGGCTCCTCCCTCATCGGAGACGGACTCGTCTCCTGCATAGACAACTTCGACCGACAAGATGAGAAGCGTTCTCGTTCGATCATCTTCGCCACCGACAACATGCTCGCCGGTGACCCGTTGTTCGAGCTCGACGAGGCGACCGACGTTGCAGTGGAGTCCAAGGTTCGGGTCTACAGCCTCTCTCCCCCATCGGTGCTGGCGAAAACGCAGACCAAGGAACTGAAATCGGTCTCCGATCGCACCCGAGGCAAACAGTTCGACATGGGGTCGGCCTCAACGATCGATCGCATCGTCGCCGAGATCCAGAGCCAGGAGGCTGAGAACACTCCGGGCCGTTCCTACACCATCGTCCATGACATGCCGGCTGTCCCCCTCGGGATCGCGGTCTTCGGCCTCGCCGGTGTCTTCGTTCTGGCGTGGAGGACGAAATCATGATCTTTGATCCCGTCTTCACCTGGTTCGGCTGGGGGTTCCTCGTCCTCGCCCTGCTGACCGTGTGCATCATTCCGACTGTGCGCGGTGATGGTCCCCGCTGGAAATGGTTCGCACGCATTGGCATCGTCGCCGTGCTCGCACTCGCCCTGGCCCGACCGGGCATTCCCATCAAATCCTCGACCGAGGAATACGAGGCGGCCGCCGATGTCTATTTCCTCGTCGATACGACGACGTCCATGGCTGCCGAGGACTATGACGGTGACAAGACCCGCCTCGAAGGTGTGAAGAAGGACATGCTCGAGCTGGCCAAGCAGTTCCCCGGCACCAGACTGAGCATCATCACTTTCGCTTCGACCGCCTCGACGGTCATGCCTCTGACCACGGATCATGCGGCGTTCGCCTCCGCTGTGGACGTGCTCAGCCCAGAGTTGTCCTTGAATTCGAATGGGTCCTCCATCACCGAAGCGGGTGCTGAACTGGATAAACGAATGAAATCCAACGACGAGGATCGTCCCGAGAACAAGAACCTCGTCTTCTACTTCGGTGACGGTGAGCAGACCGCTCAAACCTCCGTCGATTCGTGGTCGTCATTCGCCTCCCGCATCGACAGCGGTGCAGTGTTCGGATATGGCACTTCTCAGGGCGGGAAGATGAAGGAGCCCCAACCTTTCGGATACGGGTCGAGCCCCGGCGATGAACCCGGACTCGGCGATCCGAATGATCCCGGCGGGGCCGGAGATGGTGACGGGTCCGCGGGAACGAACGATGAGTACATTCGCGATGGCCAGAGCAATCCCGGGATCTCAAAGATCGACGAGGCCAACCTCAAACAGCTCGCAACCGACCTCGGGGAGAAATACCACCACCGTGATGGCGAAGCTTCGATGTCGAGTGTGTACACAGCACCGAAGTACGATCAGACACTGGTCAAGAAGGACGGACGGGTCACCGTCGACGAATACTTCTGGGTCCCCCTGATCCTCGTGTTCGCCTGGATCGCGGTCGAAATGGTCTTCGGAGTCCGCGAACTCCTTCGGCTGCGGACCATTGCTCTCACACGGAAAGGAGGCCGTCCATGAACCGGATCACTCGCACCTGGTCGACGATGCGCCGCCTTTCTCGCATCAACCTCATCATCGGGTCCGCCCTTCTGCTCGTCTTCGGCTATGTGGCTGTGACCCTCTACTTCGGGGCAGCCTCGCAGGTCCGGTACGTGTCCAACGATTTCCCCGGAGCGAAGAAGGCCTCTACCGCGTTCCTCACACTCAGCCCGATTCAACGCCATATCGGCTACTACAATCGCGGTACTGCGGAAGCGGCAGTCGGCGACTTCGAAATGGCTGAGACCGACCTCGAATCCGCCCTCGAGATCGCTCCCCTTCGTGACGAGTGCGCCGTGCGAATCAACCTGTCCTACGTGTATGAGAAACGCGCCGACGAAGTCGCAGATCAGGATCCTGATCAGTCGGACGAACTCTACGACCAATCCCTGAAGACTCTGAAAGACGCTCCCAAGGAGTGCCAGCCCAAGAAGAGCGAAGAGAAGCACAAGAGCGACGAAGCCAAGAAGCGCGTCGAGGACAAGAAAGCGGGAGAGAAGTCGAAGCAGGAAGGCTCCGACAGCGACGACACCGATAGCTCCGAGGACGAGGATCAGCAGAACGGCGACTCCGGAGATGACTCGAAGAAGGACGAGAAGCAGGACTCCGGCGAAGACGATGAGAAATCAGATGACTCTGAAGGGAAATCTGAGAAGGAGAAGAAGCGCGAGGAGCTGAAGAAGCGCGGCGAAAGCTCGGAGCGCGACCAGCAACAGCAGGGCCCGGGTGGACAGGGCGGTCGCTCTGCCCCGGACAAGCCGTGGTGAGGCAACTGTGAAATCATGAGGCCATGAACTCTCCGGACAACTCAGCTGGCAGCACTTCGACCCCGCGACTGCGGGCCTCGCTGGAGACATTCCCGCCGTATGTTCCGGGGAAGGCTCCCAAGCGAATCGACGGACTCGTCCCGTTCAAGCTCTCCTCGAACGAGAACTACCTTCAGCCGCTGCCAGCGGTCACCGACGCCATGGTCACTCACGCGCAAAACCCTGCTCTGTACCCCGATGATGGCGCACTGCGTCTGCGCACGGAACTGGCCGACCGTCTCGGAGTCAGCATCGATGAACTCGTTGTGACCACCGGCGCCAGCGAACTACTCGTGGCACTGACCCAGATCACTTCTGACTCCACCACAGAAGCGATCTATCCCTGGCCGTCATTTGAAATGTATCCCCAGACCACCGGGCTGGCCGGATCGAAACGGATCGAAGTGCCGGTGCGCACCGACGGTCGACACGACCTCGACGCCATGGCAGCGGCGATCACCGATCGGACCAGCCTCATCATTCTCTGCTCCCCGAACAATCCGACGGGACCGGCTCTTCGCGACGACGAGGTCCGTCAGTTCCTCACCCAGGTGCCCGAGCATGTGCTCGTCGCCCTCGACGAGGCCTATTGGGAGTTCGCTACCGCCGAGGGAGTCGTCAACGGCGTTGACCTTGTGGCCGATTTCCCCAATGTCGTCCTGGTCAGGACGTTCTCCAAGGCTCACGCGCTGGCTGGATTGCGGGTCGGATACGGCCTCGCTCATAAAGCTGTGATCCAAGGGCTGCTGAAAGCGGTCATTCCCTTCGGAGTCACCGACATGAGTCAGGCTGCTGCACTGGAGTCGCTGCGTCACAGCGATGAGGTCGACGTTCGTGCTAAGGAGATCGCGGCTGTTCGCGACGACTTCGCACACGCGCTGCGCGAGCAGGGCTGGGACGTTCCTGAGGCGCAGGGCAATTTTGTGTGGCTGCCGCTGGGGCCGCTGTCCTCAACCTTTGAAGATGCCTGCGTGGAGCAGGCTGTTGCGGTGCGCAACCTCGGCGATGGGGTGCGAATCAGCATTGGGGAACGGGAAGGACTCGACCGGGTGCTCGCAGTCGCCTCCGCTTTCTACGCCGAGCATTTCAGCTGAGTAGCTTGGGTCGGCTGAGCACCTTGAGTTGGCTGGTCAGCTGAGTGAGGCGAGCTGAATCGGCTGTGCTGGTTTGCCCTGGTCCCCGAAAAATGGGCCGGGGTAGCTTATGCTTCTCAGAGTTCTGCGAGCTCAAGGGCCAGGGCCACGGCCTGGACCGATTCTGCCCGTGTGAGGTCGCGGCCCAACAGTGTCTCGATCTTCGCCATTCGTGCACGCACTGTGTGCCGGTGGATGCCGAGCTCGGCCGCGACCGCATCTCGCACTCCCCCAGCAGCGATGAAGGAACGCAGCGTCAGCAGCAGGTCCTGCTCGTCGCGCGAAGCCAGGAGCGTGCCCAGGACTCGGTCGACGAACCTCTGCGCCGCTGACCCATCGATCGACGACAGCAGAGCACGCACATCCGAGTTCGCGCTTTCGTGCTGCGTCCGCCACACGGTCCATGTGTGGTGGACTTTTGTCAACGGGATCATCTTCGCAAACAGCCGATCCAGTCCGGTGACGTCCGCAACCCGGTCGACCGCGCTAGTCTCATCGACCGCGTTGACGTCCTGGACTGTGCGAACCTCATCGACCGCACTCCTTTGACCGGCTGCACCCACCTCATCGACTGCACTCTCAAATTCGGCGGCGGGTTCGCCAGCATCCAAATGGCTGAGATCCGCGTTCCGAGTGCTGGCTTCGATGACGCCGAGCATCGCACCAGCACGAACCAGAAGCGTCCCGGCACCCAGGTCCCCCATCAGCGTCTCTGGAACCTCACCGCGCACGTTGCCGAAGACGCTGAGCTTCACACGCGCGACCGGAGCCAGACCAGTCTGCTCAACCCACTCGGCGCGGGCCTCTCCAGCCGCCAAGGGAGTGGTGAATAGCTGAGACTCCGATCGCCGAGGCGACACCTCAGTGATGCTCAGACTCAGCAATGCAGCTGCAGTGGAGAGCAACAGGGTGCGGGTACGGGAATTGCCGGCCACCTCGGCGGGGGCAAGGATCCACCCCCGCACCTGCTCGTCTCCGACCGGAACGGCCTCGACGATTCCCGCCTCGGTGCGCAGAAGACGTGGTGCCATGGAGGGTTTGAGAGACTCGGCAATCAGCTCGTGACGCACCAGATTCTCTGCATCGGTTCCGGTCAGCCCCCTTCCTGTGGGTGAGACGAATCGAACGTCCGTGCCCAGAGTGCTGGCCAGATCAGCGACGAGCGCGGCAGGGCCTTGGTGAGCGAGGTCGGTGGCGAATCGACGTCCGGCGTTGCTGGCCCGCGTGAGCTCTCGAGTCGTCTCCTCCTCACGCATCCGGGTGAAGGCATCGACGACGGCGACGAAGGGGACAGGCTCTGGGACCCCGAAGAGTGGAAGACCCTGAGCCCTGGCGTGCTCGATCAGCACCGGTGGGATCTCCTGCCACGGCAAGGCGGAGCCAAGACCGATGCCAAGTGCATGGACGCCCACACGTTTGAGACGAGTGACATAGTCGCCCACGCCGTCACCGCCGAGGTCTTGGCCGACACCGATCGTGAGCAGGACCTCTCCCCCGGCCAACCATTCGTCGACCGCGGGCAGCTCCGAGGAGTGCACGATCGTGACGTCATCTGATCGGGCGCTCGGCGAATCGACGACGACGTCGAGCGCGAGTTCTTGACGTGCCCAGAGCTGACCCAAAGTGACCATGAAATCCATACTATCCGCGGTGGATACTCGATTCACCAATTCATCCATGATGGATATCGGTGTTGTGTGAGCCACGTCCTAGGCTGATGGCAATCACAAACCACTGAGAATAACCATGCACTGCCGATTGCAGTCAGTCACTACAGAGCGCAGTCAGTCACTACAGAGCGCAGTCACGATTTCGAAGGAGAGCCAATGTCGACTCAACCCCTAGGGCCAGCCGATTACAGCCAGACACCACGCTTCGCGGGACCACCGACCTTCGGTCTGCTGCCGCGCATCGACGAGGTCGAAGCGCAGCGGCCGGGCGAGAAGATCGATGTCAAGATCCTCGGCGTCCCCTTCGATGCCGGTGTCAGCTACCGTCCGGGTGCCCGTTTCGGTCCCGCTCACATCCGTCAGTCCTCGAAGCTGCTGCGCCCCTACAACCAGGCCACGAACGTCCACCCATTCACCTGGCAACAGGTTGCCGACTGCGGTGACTTGGGTGTCAATCCCTTCGACATCGAAGAGGCCATCACCGAAGTCGAACGCACCTCCGATGAGATGCGCGCCGATGGAGCGAAGCTGCTCACCCTTGGCGGCGACCACACCCTGGCCCTGCCGAACCTGCGTTCCCTGCACAAGACACACGGCAAGATCGCGGTCCTGCACTTCGACGCACACCTCGACACGTGGGACACCTACTTCGGTGCTCCCTACACGCACGGGACTCCGTTCCGCCGCGCCAGCGAAGAAGGCCTGCTCGACCTCGAATCCTGCATGCATGTGGGCATCCGCGGACCTCTCTACGGCAAAAAGGACCTGGAGGACGATGCGGTGCTCGGCTTCCAGATCATCCGCAGCGACGACTACCAGTTCACATCTGTCCAGGAAGTCGTGGCCCGGATCCGCAAACGCCTCGGCGATGCACCTGTCTACCTGTCCGTCGACATCGATGTCCTCGACCCTGCTGCTGCGCCGGGCACCGGAACCCCTGAGGCCGGGGGCATGACGAGCCGTGAATTGCTCAACTCGATTCGCGGGCTGCAAGGGCTCAACGTCGTCGGTGCCGAGATCGTCGAAGTGGCACCCGCCTACGACCATGCCGAAATCACCGGGCTCGCTGCGGCCCACGTCGGCTACGAAATGCTATCCCTGTGGGCTGCCGAGGCCAATGGTCTCACCGGCCCCACGGGTCCCAGCGGCGAAGCCCTCGGAGTCTGATGATGGCAGATGACAACAAAGACATCGCTGGCGAGGAATTCCGCAACGGCGGTCGGGCCATCGTCGCGACCCTGGCCGCCCACGGGGTCGACACGATCTTCGGGATCCCCGGCACTCACAACCTTGAGTTCTACCGGCACCTGAACGGATTCGGCATCCGTGCCATCACGCCCCGCCACGAACAGGGCGCCGGCTACGGTGCCGACGGGTATTTCCTCGTCTCCGGCAAACCCGGGGTCGTCATCACCACCTCGGGCCCGGGCCTGACGAATGTCATCACGGCTGCGGCGACCGCCTATGCGGAGTCCCGCCCGATGCTCATCCTCTCCCCCGGTGTTCCCACCGGAATGGAGCGCGCCGACGTCGGAATGCTGCATGAGACGAAGGACTCGTCCGGGGCACTGAACCGCCTGCTGGTCTCCTCCCAGCGCACCCGCACGGCCGAAGGTGCCGCCCAGGCCGTCGCCGAGGCGTTCGCCATGTTCTCCTCTTCTCGCCCGGGACCCGTCCACATCGAGGTTCCCCTCGACGTGCTCGAAGGTGTCTGGAACGGCAGCGTGCCGACTCAGATCCCGGGTCGTCGTCCGGGTCTTGATGCTCATGTCATCTCCCGTGCCGCCGAGGCGGTCGGCAGTGCAGCTCGTCCGTTCATCGTCGCCGGCGGCGGGGCGCGCAGAGCAAGTGCGGAGGTCAGGGCCTTTGCTGAGCTTCTCGATGCGCCCGTGGCCACGACCGCCAACGGTAAGGGCATCGTCTCCGAGGACCATCCTCTGTCCTTGGGCTCCAACGTCCGCTTCCCCAGCGTCCAGGAAGAGTCCGCGGCCGCCGATGTGCTCATCGTCCTCGGTTCTGAACTCGCCGACTCCGACCTGTGGGGCGGACTCATCGGAGCCCAGACCTCGGCCGGGATCCGTGATGAGAACTCCGAGCAGATCGTCATCCGCTGCGACATCGATCCTGATCAGTTGGGCAAGAACCTAGGTGGGGACATCCTCGCCTGCGCAGACGTGGGGGAATTCCTCACCGCGCTGAGGACCGAGCTGAAGCAGGATATGGCCACAGCCACTTCGGCGGGATCGGACGATCCCAACGGCAGCACCACCTCGGCGAGGGAACAGGGTGCAACGCGCAGCGGAGCCAAACGTGTCGCTGACATCCGCGGCTCTTGGGGTTCGGACTTCGACTTCGAATCCATCGGTGCTCGCGTCACGCGCCTCGTCGAACAAGGTGCAGGTTCAAACGTGGTGGTCGCCGGGGACTCGTCCCAGGTGACGTACGACGGATCGGTGCATGCGCTCAATGCGAGCACACCCGATCAACTGCTCTACATGCCCGGCTTCGCGACCTTGGGCTACGGGATCCCCGCAGCCATCGGAGCGAAACTGGCCGACAATGCTCGCCCAGTGACCTGCATCCTCGGAGACGGGGCGGCCATGTTCTCGATCCAGGAGCTGATGACAGCCAGCGAACTGGGGTTGGGGATTCCCTTCGTCATCGTCGACAACGGCGGATACGCCGAAATCGAGGCTCAGATGGTCGACCGGAGCATGGAGCCGTTCGCGGTCAAGCTCGCCCGTCCCGACTTCGCGGCCCTGGGCCAGTCCATGGGCGGGGCCGGAATCACGATCGCTGAGGCCGATATCGACGAACAGCTTCCGGCTGCCGTCGCCGAGGCGCTCGCACGAACCGTGCCCACCACCATTCACATCACTGCCGGGTGCTGAAGCACCCACTGAACCGATTGCTCGCGCAATCAATCAAGAAAGGGTCGACGTGGACTCTCTAGTCGTCATCATCTACCTCGCTGCCATGGTGGGATTCGGAATCTGGGGCCGGTACAAGGCGAAGAACCAGGACGATTTCCTCGTCGCCGGCCGGCGTCTGGGTGGATGGCTGTACACGGGCACGATGTCCGCAGTCGTCCTCGGCGGCGCCTCAACGATCGGCGGCGTCGGTCTGGGCTACACCTCGGGGCTGTCGGGCATGTGGCTCGTCTTCAGCATCGGCCTAGGCATCATCCTGCTCTCGCTGCTGTTCGCTCCACGGATTCAGAAACTGGAGATCTACACGGTCTCGCAGATGCTGGAGCTGCGTTACGGGAAGGGCTCCCGCCTGGTTTCGGGCGCGATCATGACCGCCTACGGACTGATGATCTCGACGACGTCGACGGTCGCCTATGCCACGATCTTCCACGCACTCTTCGACCTCAATAAGTTCTGGTCGGTGCTCATCGGAGGTGGCATCGTCATCCTCTATTCGATGCTCGGCGGCATGTGGTCGATCACGCTGACCGACTTCGTGCAGTTCTTCATCCAGACCATCGGCATCTTCCTCATCATGCTGCCGATCGTGCTGAGCAAGTCCGGCGGCATCACAGAATTGTTCGCATCACTGCCAGCCGAACAGACCAGTCCGGTGGGCATCGGCTGGGAGGCGATCCTGGGCTACATCCTCATCTACACGCTGGGACTGCTCATCGGCCAGGATATCTGGCAGCGCGTGTTCACCGCACGCAGCCCGGGGGTGGCCAGGTGGGGCGGGCTCTCCGCCGGCGTCTACTGCCTCTTCTACGCGGTGGCCGGTGCACTCATCGGAATGGCCGCGACCAAGATCGTGCCCGGCATCGAAGTCCAAGATGATGTCTTCGTCGCCGTCGTCGATGCCGCAATGTCACCTCTGATGGGCGGACTCGTCCTCGCCGCGGCACTGGCGGCCATGATGTCCACGGCCTCGGGCTCGCTCATGGCGGCTGCAACTGTCTGCCGCCAAGACATTGTCGAGCCGGTGCTGGCTCGTAAGGATGTCACACCGGTGACCGGCGGTTCGGGTGCGGGCGACAGTGCCGCCGCGGGTGGCGCGAAGTCGACACTGGTGAAGTCCCTGGTGCGCGAGACCGGCGACGAGATCCGCGATTCGCGCATCTACCTCATCGGCCTCGGCCTCGTCACCCTCATCCTCGCCATGATCATGCCCAGCGTCGTCGAGGCCTTGACGGTTGCCTACAACCTGCTGGTGGCGGGCCTGTTCATTCCCATCCTCGGCGGCCTGATCTTCAAGCGCGGCACCATCGTCGGAGTCATGGCCGGCATGATCTTGGGTGCGATCACCACGATCGTCATCATGATCACGATGGGCATCTACTCAAGCGAGGCCATCTACCTGGGTCTCATCGCGTCACTTCTCGGCTACGTCATCGGTTCCCTGGCATCGAAGCCGACACCACCGGAGGTCATGGCTGCATGGAAGAAACGCCTGAACCGCTAGGGCCTTCGCCCTGCCAACCGCCGGCCATCAGTCACCCACATGCTGGTCCGCAGCGCGGCCCGCCATCAAAGAACGCACGCTGCATCGAAACACTCATGCACGCGTGCGTTCTTTGACGCTCGTCCCAGTTTTCGACGCAGCCACTGCCTTGTGGCCCAGCGCAACTTGGCTGGCTGGCCTAATGTCATCTATATTCGATGATGTCAGGCCGGTACCAACGTCGAATCCGGTTGCTGCCGAACAGCCGGCGCTCGAAAAAGGAGCGCGAAGCCGCGGAGACCGCGTGTGAGACATATATGGATCCCCTTTTTCCATATCTCTATCTCATACTCGAAAGGTCTCTCATGGCGCACACTTCCGCGCACGTCGCACACACTCTGGCCCGCCACATCGATGAGGTCTTCGGACTTATGGGCAACGGCAACGCCTACTTCCTCGATGCCCTGCTCACCTCCACCTCGGCGACCTACACCGCTGTGCGGCACGAAGCCGGTGCCGTCGTCGCCGCAGATGCACACTTCCGCACCTCGGGACGGATCGCCGCCGCGACCACCACGTACGGTGCCGGGTTCACGAACACACTCACCGCGCTGGCCGAAGCTGCGCAGGCCAAGGTTCCACTCGTCCTCGTCGTCGGTGATGAGCCCACCTCCGGGCCCCGCCCCTGGGATGTCGACCAGATCGCCATGGCTTCGGCCGTGGGCGTGCGCACCTACACCGTGGGTCGCGTCGATGCCGCGGCGGCGACGGTCACCGCCATCGAGCACGCGCTGACCTACCGAGTGCCCGTTGTCCTCGCAATCCCCTACGATGTTGCAACCCTCGACATCGGCGAGATCCCCTCGGTTCCGGGACCCGGGCGCCCTGCTCCCTTGGCGCCGACATCCGAGTTCTCACGGACCTCGCTCGATCGTCTGACGACAGCTCTCGCCGAGGCGAAACGACCACTCCTGTTGGCCGGTCGAGGTGCGTGGTTGGCAGGGGCCGAGGTCGAACTCGGCGCGTTGGCTAAGGCCACCGGGGCATTGACGGCGACTACTGCTCTGGGCCGCAACATCTTCCCAGATGCCGACCACGACCTCGGCGTGGCCGGAGGATTTGGCGCCCCTGAAGCCATGGAGCGAATCCATGAAGCCGATGTAGCTGTCGTCTTCGGAGGTTCGCTCAACCAGTTCACAATGCGCTTCGGTGAGCTGTTCCACCCATCGACTGAAGTCTGGCAGGTCGACACCGACGATCGGGCAACGAATTCCCGGGTCGGCGGTTTCATCCGCTCAGACGTTCGCCTTGCGGCCGGCGAACTGGTCTCTCGTCTGGAGTCCTCTGGTGCGGAGTCGAGTGGCTGGCGCGAGAGCGTGGATACAGCCGCTGACCGGGCCTATGAAATGGGCACAGAATTCGCTGAGGACGGTCGCCTTGACCCTCGCGCTGCCGCTGCGCGACTCGGTGAACTGATGCCAGAGGACCGAGTCGTAGTCTCCGACGGCGGGCACTTCATCGCGTGGGCGAACATGTTCTGGGAGCCCAGCGCACCCGATCGTCTGGCGATGGTCGGCACCGCGTTCCAGTCGATCGGCCTCGGCTGGCACAGCGTTGCAGGTGCGGCACGAGCCAACCAGGATGCGACGATCGTTCTCACCACGGGTGACGGTGGCGGAGCAATGGCACTGTCCGATCTCGACACGGCCATCCGTTCAGCCGGTGGGCGGGGCATGGCGGTAGTTTTCAACGATGCGGCCTACGGTGCCGAGGTGAACCTCTACGGTCTCAAGGGTCTGGATAAGACTCCGATGCTCATCGATGAGATCGACTTCGCGGCCCTGGGCAGCGCTGCCGGAGGGTACGGTGTTGCCGTTCGTTCGCTGGCCGACCTCGAGGTGGTCAACGAGTGGAAGGCGACACCGGTCGTCGAACGGAAGTTCCTGGTCCTCGATCTGCGGACCTCGGGCGCGGTCATTGCGCCATATCAGGAGGAAGTCATTCGCGTGAACTCCTGAGGCTGGCGGGAACTGCGCTCAGACCCCCACGTGACGTTCCGCCACAGCTTCTCCAGCGGGCCTTGGCCGAAGCGACGCAGCCACAGGCTTGAGACCACGACCTGCAGAACGAGGATTCCCAAGCAGACGACCAGGCCTGCGGCATAGCCTCCCTGAGAGTCGAAGCGGCTGAGGTCGGGCAGGAACGTGCGGACGGCGATGATGAGGATTGTGGCTCCGAAATAGTTGCTCAGTGCCATCCGCCCCAGCGGGGAGAGCGCTCGGCGCAGCACCGCCTCGGCGGGGGTCCGCAGAAGCATCAGGACGACGACGATATAGGTCAGTGCCATGGCGATCCCCAGGCCTGCATTGATCCACTGGTTCACCTGACGGGTCACGTAGTCCGTGACCGCGAACCCAATGACCGAGATGACCACTGCACCGGCCCCCACGAGAGCCAGACGGCCGGGGTGGCGGAGGACCGAGTGGAGAAATCCGCTCCAGCTGATTGCGAAGCCGAGGAGGAAGAGCCCGGGGATCAGTGCGAGGCCTCCCCCGGTGAGGATGCCGACTATCAGCAGGACGCTTCCGATGACCGAGGCGATCGGTGCGAGCAGTCGGACGGGAATCCACGTCGAAGGCAGGAGGACGACGATTCCGACGAGGGCGTAGGGCAGCAGGGCCTCCCCCGGCTGCAGGAACTGATGGAGGAGTCCGATGACTGCCAGGAAGAGGAAACGGCGGAGCAGCGCCAGCCGAGGCCGCGGGCTGCGCTCGGAGGCGGTCAGCCACATCAGCCCGAACCCGATTCCGAAGAGGAAGGAGAAGATCGGGAAGAAGCGGTTCTGCACGAAGTCCTCGTAGAACCTGTAGAAGGCCAGCGGGGCACCGTGGGCGTCGACGGCGCCCAATTGGAGCATGGGCGGCAGGTTGACCAGGAGGATTCCGCAGAGGGCGAAGCCGCGGATGACGTCGAGGGCGACAATTCGGCGGCGGGTTGCCGGGCGGGCTGATTGTGTCAGTTGTGTGTTCATAACATCCATCGTCGGTGTTCGGCGGTGTCTGTGGCATCGGCCATGGGACCGAAAGTCAGCCTCAGGGGTCAGCCATTCGGCCGATTCATCACTCCCGATTCCCACATCCGTGCTGCGATCTCGACCCGGTTGCGCGCCTCGAGGCGATTCTGGATGCTGCCGAGGTGGGTCTTGACGGTGCCCAGCGAGATATAGAGTTCCTGGCAGATCTCCTGATTGGTCCTCCCGTCGGCGACGAGCTTCGCCACCTCGATCTCGCGCCCGCTCAGTCTCTCGACGGCATGGGTCTGTCGGGTCGGAGTCGAGCGGCGCCGCTTGAGCAGGTCGAGGGTGAGCGAAGGAGAGATGAGAGCGTCTCCGTTCGCCGCGGCCCTGACGCCGACGATGAGGAGGTCGGCTCCGGCGTCCTTGAGCAGGAATCCGCTGGCGCCTCCTTCCAGTGCGGCATCGACGTAGTCATCATCGTCGAACGTGGTGACCATGATGACCTTCGAGTACGGAGTGATCTTCGGCAGGGCCGCGAGCCCGTCGAGTCGCGGCATGCGAATGTCGAGGAGGACGACATCGGGCGCCTCCCGCCGAGCCAGGTCGATCGCCTCGGCACCGTCGGCGGCCTGCCCGATCACGCTGATCGTCTCCTCGGCGTCGAGGATGAGAGAGAACCCCATCCGCACCATCTCCTGGTCATCGACCACGGCGACTGTGATCATCCATCGTCTCTCTTCATCGTCAGCGGGAGCCGGGTGCGGACCATCCATCCGCCCTCGTGGACTCCGGCATCGATCGACCCGCCGAGGTGGCTGACCCGGGTGCGCAGACTGCTCAGCCCCGTACCGCTGCCGGCACCGATTCCGCCGGAGCCCGGACCGTTGGCCACGGTCATCAGCAGTGTCGTCGGCCGCTCCTCGCTCATCGTGAGACTCACGGTCACCGGTGCGTCGGGGCCGGCATGTCGGCGCACATTGGTCAGGGATTCGACGAGCACACGGTCGAGCACCGGCCATACTGCCTCGTCGTCGATCTCACCGGTATCGATCGAGATCTGTGCTCGTTGCCCGTAGGCCTCGACGCGGTCGCGCAGCGCCTGCGGCCCCTCGGCGATCGGAGTCCGCGATGCGGCCTCGGTGCGCGTTTCGGAGACGAGCCGTCGGATCTCCTCGAGGGCACGGGTACCGGAGGCCTCGATCTTCTGCAGTGCCGTGGAGGTCAGCTGCGCATTGTCGCTGCGCCCGGCGGCCTGGGCAAGAACGACGATCCCGGTCACCTCGTGGGCGATGACATCGTGGAGTTCGGTGGCGATGCGACGGCGCTCCGCCTCGGCGGCGGTGGCCTTTCGTTCGACCAGCGACCGGTCGGTGAAACGCAGCATCAGGCCGATCGAGATCGCGACGATGATGACAGTGGTGAAGGCGAGGCCGAAGATCAAGCCATCGGGCAGCAGACTGGGGACGATGATGTTCGCGACGGCGAGGACCGCGATGAGCGCGATTGGGCCTGGTCCCGATCCGAAGCGACCGAGCATCGCCAAGGCGACGAGGCTCAGCCACAGCACCGTCAGGCTCATCGATGCGGCAATGGCCACAAGGCCCAGGGCGACGAACACCCCAAGGACGGCGATTCCCAGCATGCGTGCAGACGTCCGGCCCAGTTGGATGCGGATGAGGATGGGCAGGACCGCCGCCACTGGGAGCACGGCACCTGTGATCAGTGGCCACCCCGTGCTGGTGAGCAGATCGATCCCGAATGCCAGGGGCACCGGGATCAACCACAGCCATGCGATGAGTCGTCTCATTGGCTTCCAGTTTAGTCTGTACGGCACAGACTCAGCGGCAGCTGCTCGAGGCGTACTCGACTTCGACGCCGTCTCCGCAATCGGTGGCGGACACGTTCCTGACCGAGGCTGACTGCGGCAGGCTGACTTCCCCGGCCTCGCGGCCATCGGCGAACATCCGCACAGCGGCGGCATCGGTCTCGGCAGAGAACGTCACCGCCGTACCGCCGATCGTCGCCGAGTCCGAGAACGAACCGTCGGACTCCTTGATCGAAATGGCCTCGGAGGGGTAGTCGAACGTGATGAAGCGAGTGAGGCGGTCGGCATCACCGTCGACAAGGCGGTGAACGAGGAGCTGGTCCTTGTTCGTGCCGGTCGCCGGAGTCGTGTCGACATAGGTGAGGTCGGCCCGGTCCTGTGCGGCGTACATGAGGTAGGGCCGACCGCGGACCTCGATCGAGGTGGGCTCGACGCCGCAGTCATCAAGGTAGGCGGTGACCTGAGATTCGAGTTCGGCCTTGGCACGGAACTCCACAATGACGACGAGGCCGATGGCCCCGGCGTTGAGGGAGCAGGTGACGGCGAGAGCGATGATGGCTTTTTTCATGGGGGTGTCCTTGTCGGATGCCAACGACTCTGCACCATCGATACTTCCGGAACGGGGACTCTGCGACGTCGACCGAACGGCCAGTCAGGCTCGGCCGATCGGCCACAATCGCCGACGGGCGAATCAGGCGAGCTCGCCGATGGCGGCGATGCGCATGAGAGTCACGACATGACGGTTGCGAACGCAGAAGCGCCCAGGAACCGTTTCCGGTCCTGGGCGCTCAAAAGTGGAGATGGCGGGAATCGAACCCGCGTCCGTCGGCAGATTGTCAGGACTTCTCCGGGCGCAGTTCGTGAAGTAGTTTCTTAGGTTCTGGCCCTCACACGAACATGTGGACCAACGAACGGAGTTGAGTAGAAGTCCCTCAGATACCCTCAACGAATATCTGAAGCAGTGGCTCCCTAAGCGACGCCAGGACCTAGAGTGGAAGCAACTCTAGACTGACGGATTCGCAGCTCGGCCTAATCAGGCAGCGAGGGCGAAATCGGTGCGGTTATTAGACTTAGCACCTATTGTTTTGCAGAGGACATTAACGAGATGACTCTGCATTCTCGGCCCGCTTCTCCCGTCGCAGTGTCCGACGTCGAAACCGATCATCCCCATATTCTGTTACCAACCCTGTCCAACTCATTCACCTGCGCAAGCAGGCTCATGCGCTGACCAGAATAACCAGCATACTCGTAGAACACCAGCCGATCCAATTGCATTCCCAAGGACAGGGCCTAGTCAGACCGATGGTGTCAGACGAGCAGACTCAGAGGAATTGTTTGGACTTGATAGCGCGCTCAGCCTCACGTTTGTCCTGCGCTTCACGCAGAGCCTGACGCTTGTCCCATTCGCGCTTACCCTTAGCCAGAGCAATCTCGACCTTGACCCGCGATCCGTCGAAGTACAGCTCCAGCGGGACGAGTGTGCGTCCCGATTCCTTGACCTTCTGCGACAGACGGAGGATCTCCTCGCGGTGCAGCAGCAGCTTTCGACGTCGACGAGCGGTGTGGTTCGTCCACGTCCCCTGTGCGTATTCGGGAATGTAGACGCCCTCAAGCCACGCTTCATTCTGGAAGATCAATGCGAAACCGTCTGTCAGCGACGCCCTGCCCTCTCGCAGTGACTTCACTTCGGTTCCGCTCAGCACGAGACCGGCCTCCCACGTATCTTCGATGAGATAGTCGTGGCGTGCCTTGCGGTTCCTCGCAATGACTTTCTTGCCAGTTTCCTTCGGCATGTCCGGCCTCCTTCCTGTGTCTCGGTTCACTGTGTCCAGCCACGATTGTCAGCCTCTTAAGACCGCCCAATCGAGTAGACACGCAGACCAACTACTCTAGCTCAATGATATCGCGTACGAAAGGCCGGGTTGACCGGCCCACAAAGGCCACGCTGACGGCTGCTCAAGGCCCACCTCGGCGAGGCCAGGTCCCTAAAAACGCTGACCAACGTCAGGAGATGTAGGGCATCGGGTTGACGTAGCCGCCGTTCTTCATGATCTCGAAGTGCAGGTGGCAGCCGGTGGAGGCGCCGGTCGTACCCGAATCCGAGATGACCTGGCCCTTCTTCACCTTCTGCCCATCATGGACCTTCAGGTCCGTGTTGTGGTTGTACGTCGAGGCGATCGAACTCCCCTTGATCTTTCCGTGCGAGATCACAACGCGGTTGCCGTAGCCCCCGGTCCAACCGGAGGTCACGACGATCCCGTCACCGGCAGCACGGATCGGGGTGCCGCAGGGAACACCGAAGTCGGTGCCGGAGTGCAGCTTCTTCGCCCCGGTGATCGGGTGGATGCGGTAACCGAAGGGTGAGGTGATGGGATAGCCCTTGGCGGGGTTGGCCAGCGCGCCGTCACCATAGACGAACTTGCCCTTCTTCTCCTGCTCCTTCTCCCATTCACGGACCTTCTTCGCCAACCGGTCCTGCTCGTCCTGTTCCTTCTGCAGCTGAGCTTCGGTTTTGTCCTTGTTGTCGGAGATGGTCTTCTCCGCATCGTCCTTCGCGGAGATGATGTCGTTGAGGCTGTCGGACTTCTTCTTCGCATCGATCTGTGCGGCCTCTTTGGCCAGCACAGCCTCGGCGGCTTCGTCCTTGAGGTCCGAGATCTCATCGGTCACACCCGACAGGCGCTCTTCGTTGTTCTTATTCACCGCGCGCTGCTCGGAAAGGTTGTCGATCGTGCGCTGCTGTGACCGCACGGCGGAGTCCACTCGCCCGATGCCACCGTCGGCGCTTGTGCCCTCGGCCATCTGCAGCAGCATCGCCAGGTCGGAGGTGATGCCCGAGTTCTGGTACGCCTGACGCCCGATGCGCGCGGCCGAGGTCTTGTGCTTGTCGATCTCCTCCGCGCCGTCTTCGATCGAAGACTTCAGATCGTTCTGCGCGTTCTCCGCCGAGGTCAGGCGAGCGGCCATGGCATCATCCTTCTCGATGGCAGCGCCCAGAGCGTCATCAGCCTTCTTCGACGCGGCTTCAGCGTCGGGCAGCTTCTCCTGCGCCGCGTCGCGTTCTGCGATGACGCGGGCCAGGTCCTCGTCAAGTCCTTCGAACTCCTGCTGGAGCTCCTTGACCCGGTCATCGACCTTGCTCTTATCGTCACGGGGATTGGCTCCCGCCGAGGTGACGGGCAAGATGACGGCCAACAACGCCGCTGTGATGACTAAACCGAGTCTGCGCTTCATCTCAGACCTTCGTGTACTTATTCAAGGTGATCAGAGACGATGCCCCGGCCATGATCACACCGATGGCAATGAGGATCGGAGCCACGATGAGGACATTGACTCCCGAGATCAGGCTGAAGCCCGTCGCCTGGCCCTCCAGCCAACCGCTGACACCGAAGTGGACGAGCAGTCCCAGGGCACCGGCGGACAGGGTCGCACCGATCGCCGAGGCGATGACGCCCTCAAGCAGGAACGGGAGTTGGATGAAGGTGTTCGACGCACCCACCAGGCGCATGATTCCGGTCTCGCGCCGCCGGGAGAATGCGGACAGGCGGATGGTCGTGGCGATGAGCAGCATGGCACACAGCAGCATGATTCCGGCGATCGCGACCGCAACGACGGTGGCGATGTTAAGGACACCGAAGAGACGGTCGAGCAGCTGGTTCTGGTCAACGACCTCTTCGACACCTTGGGTCGAGGAGAACGATTCCTTGATGATGTCGTACTTCTCGGCGTCCTTGAGCTTGACCCTGAACGACTCGTTCATCTCATCTTCAGGCACGGTGCCTTCAAGGCTGGTGCCCTTGAACTGGTCCTGGAAGTGCTTGAATGCCTCGCCCTTGTCTTCGAAGTAGACCTCGTCGACGTAGGGGGCAAGCTCCGAGCTGTTGAGCTGATCTTCGATGTTCTTTTTCTGCGTATCGGTGGCTTCGCCCTCGACACAGTTGGTGGCCTCAGAATCCGGTGGGCACAGGAACACGGAGACCTGGACGCGGTCATACCAGTAGTCCTTCATCTGCCCGACCTGCATCTGCAGCAGGATTGCGGCGCCGACGAAGAGCAGGGACACGAAGGTCACGAGCACCACGGACAGGACCATGGAGACATTCTTGCGCAGCCCCGACCAGACCTCGGAGAGGATGAATCCGGCCCTCATGAGGCGACTCCGTAGGTACCCTCTTCGACGTCTCGGACGATGACTCCGTCGGAGAGTTCAATGACTCGCTTGCGCATCCGGTTGACGATCTCGCCGTCGTGAGTGGCCATGAGCACCGTGGTTCCGTTGCGGTTGATCTTCTCCAGCACCGACATGATGTCAGCACTGGTGCTCGGGTCGAGGTTGCCTGTGGGCTCATCGGCGAGCAGGATTCCCGGTTTGTTCACCACCGCGCGGGCAATCGCCACGCGCTGCTGTTCACCACCGGAGAGTTCGTTGGGGTAGCGCTTCTCTTTGCCAGCCAGTCCCACGGTCTCGAGCACATCGGGGACCAGGGTCGACATGGCCGCCCGGGATTTGCCGATGACCTGTAGTGCGAAGGCGACGTTGGCGAATACGGTCTTGTTCGGCAGCAGACGGAAGTCCTGGAACACGGTGCCGATCCCCCGGCGCAGATAGGGCACCTTCCAGCTGGGCATCTTCACGACCGATTTTCCGGCGATGTGGATCCGCCCATTGCTGGGTACCTCTTCGCGGAGGATGAGTCGGATGACCGTGGATTTGCCCGAGCCCGAAGCGCCGACGAGGAACACAAATTCTCCGCGCTCGGCCTCGAACGAAATGTCGTCGAGTGCTCTGCGGGATCGTGCGTCGTAGGACTTCGAAACTGAGTCGAATTTGATCAAGAGGGTCTTCAATCATGTCGCGGATGGCTCGGCCGCTTCCACTGTACGTAACAGCCCCGTGATGATCCGGGAGGCTTAAGGGCGTGTGTTGCGCATTGGAGGAAGTTCACAGCGACACAGGAAGTTCACACAGCCGCCGAGGTGGTACTTGAACCAGCCGTGCAACCGCGCAGCCGCAGAAGAAGAATCAGGAGTCGTCTTCGGCCATTTCCTGTTCCTTGCGCCAGCGGATTCCTGCTTCGATGAGGCCGTCGAGGTCACCGTCGAAGACGTTCGAGGGATTGTTGACCTCGTAGCCGGTGCGCAGGTCCTTGACCATCTGGTACGGGTGGGTGACGTAGGAACGCATCTGGTCGCCCCAGCTGGCCTTGATGTCGCCGGCCAGTTCCTTCTTCTGAGCCGCCTCTTCCTTGCGTTTGAGGTCAAGCAGGCGTGACTGGAGCACGCGCATCGCGGCTTCGCGGTTCTGGATCTGGGACTTCTCGTTCTGCATGCTCACGACGACGCCGGTGGGTTCGTGCGTGATGCGCACGGCCGAGTCGGTCGTGTTCACGGACTGACCGCCGGGGCCCGATGACCGGTAGACGTCGATGCGCAGATCGTTCTCATCGATATCGACATGGTCGGTTGATTCGATCAGCGGCACGACTTCGACGGCGGCGAAGGAGGTCTGGCGACGTCCCTGGTTGTCGAAGGGGCTGATGCGCACGAGGCGGTGGGTGCCGGCCTCCACGGACAGTGTGCCGTAGGCGTAGGGGGCGTTGACCTGGATCGTTGCGGACTTGATGCCCGCGCCCTCGGCGTAGGAGGTATCGAGCTGCTGCACGTTGTATCCGCGGTTCTCGCCCCAGCGGATGTACATGCGGATGAGCATCTGTGCCCAGTCGGTGGCGTCGTCGCCGCCGGCACCGGAGCGCACGGTCACGACGGCTGAACGCTCATCGTATTCGTGGTTGAGCAGCGTCGAGATCTCGAGTTCGGCCAGCTGGTCGTGCAGCTTCTTGAGGTCGCGTTCGGCCTCAACCTTCGAGTCCTCATCGCCCTCGTCCTCGGACATCTCGATGAGCAGCTCGGCATCGTCAATGCGCTCACCGAACTTCTCGAGCTTCTCCAGGGTTCCCTGTTTATGCGAGAGCGTGGCCGAGATCTTCTGAGCCGAGTCCGGATCGTCCCAGAAGGACGGCGCCGATGCCTGCTCCGTCATCTCAGCGACCTCGGAGCGGAGATTATCCAGATCGGACACGTCCAGGATCGCTTTGTAGGTCTGACGGAGGTTGGCGATTTCAGCAGAATAATCAGTGGGCATAATGATGCAATCCTAGTGCATGGCGGCCCTCAGGCTTGAATCCTCAGCCTTCACCCCCATCGATGACCGACGCCGAGGTGGTACGTGAAGTCGTACCACCTCGGCGCCGGTTCGGTTGGGTGCAGAACCCGGGAATGAGGCTGGGCTGCTGTTTTGCGGATCAGGCCGACACAGGCTCTGCGGCAGCGCTCCAGGTGTCGGGTCCGAAGACCTCGAAATGGACATTGTCGGCGGGAATGTCGAGTACTGCCAGACCGCGTCGCACGGCGTTCATGAACGGTGGTGGCCCGCACAGGTACACCTGCGCGTTCGCGGCGATGGGGACCTCACCGAGATCGATGAAACCTTCGTGGACAGTGTCGGTGACCGTCCGGGCCCCAAGCTGTTCGTACCAGTGATGCATCTGCGCCCCGGGCAGCTGGTTCACCAGCTGCCCCATCTCGCGGCGGTGCGCGTGGGAGGCCATCGACTCGTCGGCGTGCAGGACCATGACGGGCCGCGTCGATTCGGTCTGCACCAGGTGGTTGAGTGCTCCGATGATCGGCGTGCATCCGATCCCGGCCGAGACGAGGAGGAGCGGCTCATCGGACTCTTCGACGACCAGGTCGCCGCAGGGCAGGGAGCAGCGCACGGTGTCGCCTTCGAAAATGTTGTCGTGGATGAAGTTCGAGACTTCGCCGGCCGGGACACCGGAGTCGGCGCAGCCGGGTTCGGCCTTGACCGTCACGGCCCATGAGGTGCGGTTCGAGGCTCTGGTCAGCGAATACTGGCGGATCTGCTGGGCCCCGTCGGGAAGTGTCACCTGCACGGAGAGGTACTGGCCCGGCTGCGCGGCGGGCAGTGCCGCGCAGTCTTCGCGGGCGAGTTCGAGGCTGACGGTGGTCGGGGATTCCTGGTTGCGGGAGGTCACGACGAGTTCGTTCCACACATCACCGGGCGCCACGTCGAAACGGGCGTAGAGGTTCTTCTCCGCCGCGATCAATCCGTCGGCCATGTCCCAGTAGACCGCGGTCCAGGCATCGACGACCTCCGGGGTGGCGGCCTCGCCGAGGACCTCGGCGATGGCGGCGAAGAGATGCTCGTAGACGATGGCGTACTGGTCTTCGGTGATCCCCAGCGAGGCGTGCTTGTTCGAGATCCGACTCATCATGGCATCGATGTTCGGTGCGTCCTCGGAGACGAGCAGGCTCGCGTATGCGGCAATTGCTCCGGCCAGAGCCTTCTGCTGTTCTCCCTGTGCCTGGTTGCCGCGGTTGAAGAGGTCGCTCTCCAGGTCAGGACGGGCAGCGAACATGCGCTCGTAGAAGATCGGGGTGATCTCACCGATCGAGGCGCCGACTGCCGGCAGGGTCTCGCGGATGACGGAAAGTGCGGGTTGGGAAATCACATCTGCCCCTTTCGTGATGCCAGTGCACCACGTGGCTGCAACGGCCTGTCCAGGTCGCTATTTTGGTTGGCGTCTGCGACATTACTACGCTGTGTAGAATTTCTTTCTACCGGTCGCAACCGTGAGAAATCTCAAGCCGAAATATGGACATCCGGTGGCTCGCAGCCGTTTCGCTGATACGTCACCCGTGTCGCTCTGGGCTTGAAGATCCGGGCTTGAAGATCCGGGCTTGAAGATCCGGGCCCGGCATTTCACTTACTGACATCGACCATTCCGTGGGCTCCCCGCTCGGCGTCGACCATCTTGTGGGAGACGAACGGGTAGTGTCCAGCCTCGGCGAATTCGAGTTCGACGAACCCACCCTGTGCGGCTTCGAGGTCGAGAGTCTGGCTTGCACCCTTCTCGGAATTGTCGGGGCGGAGCACGTATGCGCCTTCCTTATAGACGGTGTCGAACTGTCCGCCGATGATGTGGAAGGCACTCGATCGGTTCGGACCGACGTTGAGCAGCCAGATCCGCACCCGCTCTCCGACGTGGGCGGTGAGCGGTTCATGGTCGTACTGGTTGGCGAAGCCGTTGAAGACCACGGCGTCGGGTTCTTCCCGACGCACCTTCTCTGAGTCGACGACCCCGCCCTGGGGTCCGAGGTAGAGCTCGGATTGGACGAACACGAATTCCTTGTCCACGGCCGGCAGCTCGGGTGGATCGATGATGACGGCACCGAACATGCCATTGGCGATGTGGGATGACATCGGCATGGTCGCGCAGTGGTACATCCAGATGCCGGAGTGGGTGGCTTCGAACGTGTAGGTGAGTGACTTCCCGGGCGCGATCGTGCGCATCGGCTTGTCCGGGGCCAGCTCACCGGCGTGGAAGTCGATCGAGTGCCCCATCGACCCGTCGTTGACCAGGGTGATTTCGAAGACGTCGCCGACCTTGCCGCGCAGGGTCGGCCCGGGCATGGTGTCGTTGAACAGCCACAGTTTCTGCCTGACGTTCGCGGCCACCATCTGTTCGACCTCGGTGACGGTGAAGATCTCCTTGTGGGTCGTGCCTCCCGGTGCGGGTGGCAGTTCAGCGTCCTGTGCGCTGAAGTCCTTGCCCGGATCGGCCATGAAGTCCAGGCCCGAGGCCGCCGAGGCTGTGCCCTCATTCGCGGCATCATCGCCGGTGGATTGCGCAGAGTCGTGATCCATTCCCGGCATCGCATCCGCCGATCCCCCATCTGCGGCATCATTGTCGCCTGCGTCCCTGGTGGCTGCGGCGCCGGTGGCGTTGACGGTGAAGACCATGCCCATCTGCTTATGGCCGGCGATCGAGCACCACCCATCGATATCGGAGCCGATGATGCCGACGTCCAGGCTCGTCGACTCCCCCGGTGCAAGCCTGCCGCTGTCGTGCCCATCGGCGAGCACGAGGTCGTGGACATCCTCATCATCCGTGTTCTTCAGGTCGATGATCAATCGGTTGCCCGCGGGCACATCGACGCTCGCCGGGGTGAAGCGCATATCTTTGGCTTCGACGCTCACGCGCGTCGTCTCACCTGTGGCGGCCACTCCCGCCGAGGTGGATGAGGCGTTGATCGCAGTCGTGGCACTCGGGTCAAGGGCGACGCCGCCGGCAACGGCGAACAGCACCGCTGCCACACCTGCTGCTGCGAGGCCCAGACTGTTTCGGTTCTCCTGCTTCTGCTGGGCCGCGCGTTCTTCCTTCGTCGCACGAACCTGCGCTTTCCGGTTGCCTGTCACGGGTTCGGGCGGGTTCTTCTTCGCTCGCCGTGAGGCCCTGATTCCGCGGAAGATCAGGGGCAGGAACGCAGCCAGCCCCAGCGCCACCAGCCCGGAGCACAGCACGCGGACCCAACTGGGAACCGGGAGCAGGCAGATCGCCAGCCCGAGGTTGATGATCGTGATCCGCAGCGCACCGAAGCGCGCGAACTCCGTGTTGGTGGCACGCACAGCGGCCGGTCCCCCGCCGAGGACGACCGGGAGGAGATAGGACAGCGCCCCGAAGAGCACCTGGGCGGCGAACCCGGCGGCCAGCGCGGGCACCAGCCACGTGAAGCCTTGTGTGGCTTCGGCCCAGGTGGCGGAGGTGAAGAAGACCCAGGTGGTGGCAATCAGGCAGATGGCGAGCCAGACCATGGCCGCAGCGACGGAGAACGTCGGATACTCACGTGGCGGTTTGGCCAGCGCGGCTAAAACGAAGGGGCGGGCGATGAGTCCAACTCCACACAGGTAGCCCAGCAGTCCGATGCCGGCCGCCCAGGGATGGCTGAGCAGGGCTCCGGCGAGCGCGATGGCCAGCGCACCGACGAGGATCGGCAGGGCTCTGCGAGCTGCCACCTCGGCGCCGGGCACGATCTTTGTGCGCAGCATCGTCGGCCACAGGGTCACCAGGGTGCCGATCACGGTCAGCCCGATCCACCCGAGCAGGTTGATCAGGGCGTGGGCGGCGACGAGGCGAGCATGCCACTCACTTCCGACGCCGAAGGCCAAGATGACGCCGAGGGCGACGCCGATCGGCAGCATGACTGCCGCGCTCAGGTAGTAGTGGAGGGTTGAGGCGAAGCGTGAGGCCAGGGCTGTGCGCGACTGAACCCAGAGGGTGAGCCCGTGCCAGACCACGGCCGTGGCCACCGCAATCGCACCGATGAGGACGAGGGCCCAGACGTCGACGACCATGCCGATGATGACGATGAGAGTGCCCGCGTTGAGCAGGATCAGGCGACTGCTCTGGCCTTTCCTGTCAGCGTCCGTCGATGGGGTGTGCAGCAGTGCCTCGGCGAAGTGTTTGGACCACACGAGGATGGAGTGGCTGACCGCGCCGAGGACGAGGAGGTGGATCATCAGCCATCTGGCCACAGGCAGACCGGGATGGGCGGCGATGATGATGAGCAGGAAGACGAGCCAGAATACGACGGGAATGTCGCGGATCAGCCATCGTCCACGGGCGGCGGTCGGCTCGTTTTGGCCGGGTCGGGGCAGATTGCGCGGACCCGGTGAGGAGATCTGAGGGTTCAGGCGGGAGTGTCCGGTCCTGTCCCGGTCGCGGCGGTTGCGGCGGCGCCGCCCGTGGCGTCCGCGCCGCTTGTGGCGTCTGTGGCGTCTGTGGCGTCCGCGCCGAGATCGAGTGCGAGGGGACGACGTTCGGCTCTGCCGCTCCGAGCACGCGTGCCGATCAGCGCCGAGGCTGCGGCCAGGATCGCAAATCCGAGCAGAGCGAGGATGTTGAGCACCCCGCCGACCTGCCAAGCCCAGTGCAGGTCGAGCCCGTCACCAAGGCCGATGCGCAGAATCAGCGACAGGTGCAGGAGCACGATGGGAATGTAGAAGCCGCGATTGTAGGGAAGCTGGATTCGCAGCACCGCGGGCAAGATCACGGTCGAGTGGGCGATGATCATCGAGACCGTGAAGCCGAGGAACACCGAGTGAACCACTGCGTCATAGACCCCACCATCGACGGCGTGTCCTCCGATGGTCCAGGCCAGGCCCGCAACGGCCAGCCACACATAGCCGGCCAGGAGGCAGGCACCCATGAAGCGGGTCTGGCCCGTGGACCGAACTGTCTTGCGTGCGACGTCATGGATGACCAGCCAGGAGACCAAGCCCAGGAGTGTGACACCCAAGAGTGGGTAGCCGATGCCGGGCCACAGCAGAGAGGCGAGCACGGCAAACGTTGTGGCAGTGATGAGCACAAGGAACCAACGGGTGGCCACGGTTCCAATGGCGATGCGTGCGAGCTCGAGTCGTTCGGCGGCGATGGTGAAGATGACGAAACCGGCGAACCAGGGAATGAGGGTGGCCACCTCTGCGCCGCCGAGCCACATGAGCACCGCGCTCGCGGCCAGCACCGCACCGAGTGCCTGCACCAGAATCGCTTCGTCCCCATTGCGGCGATAGAGGGGAACATAGAGAGCCACGAAGATGACAGTCCCGGCCAGGAGACAGAGCTGGCCGATGAGCAGCGGAAGCGGGGAGAGGACAGCGAGGGCGCCGAGCCCGATCAGAGCCGGGGCGAGGAGACCTGCCGGACGGGCAAGTGCCACGGCCCGTTCGAGAGAGATCAGGGTGGCGACGAAACCGAAGACCATGGCGATCCCGTGGACGCCGGGAAACGTCTCCGTCACGACCGGTGCCCACAGCCCCAGCAGTATGAGCGCTGCGTCGAGTCCGGCCAGCAGGGACAGCGCTGCCGGGATGAGGAAGGCCAGGCGTCGGATCACTGGCGGTCCCCGCGCGGGCTGCCCTCGCGCGGGCGTGCGCCTGGTTTCGGTGTTTCCAGGCGCAGGCGGCATGCTCCGGGTTCGGCGAAGGGCTCGAGCTGGCTGTCGGAATCCTGGTCCCCGAAGGTGTCCATGGCTCCACGGACCAGACCGAGGTGAACGCCGCAGACGATGTCGGGGTACTGATGGGCTGCGCTGAGCAGCGGGCAGCGGGTGAGCCTCACCTGCATGCTGTCATCGGCGGTATCCACAGCTGGTGCGAACCCGAGTTCGTCCAGCAGAGAGAGAGTCTGCTCCTGGGCAGTGGGTTCCTGCTCCTGAGCAGTGGTGCCGTTGTGAGTGCCAGCGCCTGAGGCTTCATTGTCTGCGCCAGCACCTGAGCCCCCGTTGCCGAAGTCCGCCGCGAGCTGGTGGCCCCACTCGAGACCGGCGGCGATGCCGTCTCCCCGTGGTGAGTCGCTGGTGCGATGGATATACGCGGCCAGTGCAGCTGCCAGACCCGCGTATTCGGGTGCCCCCGTGGCCGCGGCACCGTCGGTGGCGAAGTACAGCCATGCCGGCCTGCCTCTCCCCTGCGAAAGCGCCTGCTCCTTGGCGGCAAGTCCCGAGGCGATGAGTGTGTCTAAGTGTTCGCGCACCGTATTGCCGTGCAGTCCAGTCATCGCCGAGAGCGCACCGATCGACACCGGTGCGGCTTGGGCACTGAGGTGATCGAGCACGGCTGCAACAGCGGGTGAGAGTCCCGCTGCCGGGACAGTTGGACTGGGTCCGAGCTCGGAGTTCTCGGCCTTGGCGGAGACGCGATTTATTTTCACGGTTTTAATTGTAATAAACTGTGGCCAAGTCTGCAGAGAAAGAGAGAACACCATGAGTAATGTCATGTTCACCTCCAATGAGGCCGAAGCCGATGTCGTCAACGACATCGAGCAGAACTACGCCGAGCACTCCGGCGCGATCGCCGCAAAGACCGAGGCACTCATCGCTGCCGTCGCCCGCGGAGACGAGTCCTGGGAGTCCGCACGCGATGACCTATCGACCTGGGCGGCAACCTCGGTGACTTCCGCGCTCAACGCAGAGTCCGCGCATGTCCTCGCCGCCGCCAAACAGCTGACGGAGACTCGCCCCCTCGCAGAGGCGATCGATGCCGAGACCAACATCTTGACCTCCCTGCTGCGCGACGTTGCCGGCGCCGAGGACGGCGTCCGAGCCGCTGCGAGCGCCAGGGCAACCCGGTCGGTGTTCGATCTGCATGCCGAGAATATGACTGCTCGCCTCGTGCCTCTGCTGGCGGGCGAGTCCAGCGTATCCCTAGCCGACCTCTGGGCACAGGTCACCTCCGATTCTTCGAACGAGGCACACGACCCCGACCCCTTATCCTCCGCACCGGCCGACGATCACGCGCACAGCTGCACCTGCGGGGAGTCGGATGGGCCAGAACATCCGGAACTGGATGTGCGCACGGTTCCTCATGCAATTCGCCATGCAACTGTCTTCGGTGCCCTTGACTCTGTGTCACCCGGAGATGGAATGGTGCTCGTCGCCCCGCACGACCCGCTGCCGCTCCTGGCACAGATTGACCAGCGCTACTCGGGCGGGTTCAGTGTTGAGTATCTTCAGCGTGGCCCCGAGGCCTGGCGCCTCGACTTCGTCCGCGCCTGAGAACGAGGGCCATTCGCCCTCACCGATGACCGAGTCAGGGCCGAGCCCCGGACCTAGATGCCGAAAAATAGCGCCACCGGCGGGAGATCAAGTCATCCCGCCGGTGGCGCGGTCTATGGTGTGCAGGCCCGTCGTCGCAGGCTGCTGCAATGGTGATGAGAATCTATACCCGAACACGGGAATGTGCAATGCGGATGCAGTGGTGTTCCGCCTCTTGGCCTTCGCCTGAAACTACACGCAGGGCATTCGGACTTTTGCTCAGAGTTATCCACAGATTCGAGAAATTGCTGGATTCTTCATTCGACTACAGATAAGTTAAAAACAAATCCAGCTGTTGGAAATGGGTTTCGTTTTCTGTCTGCCAGGGGTTCAATGTGGAAGCCACCGAGGTTATCAAGAGCGAAGTGCACAAGAGGATCAGGGACCTCGATGTGGACCCTCGCGCCGATATGCAACGCTCTCGCGAGGTCATTCGCACAGTCATCTCCGAGTACGACGAGCGCAGTCTGGTCGCGGATCTTCCACCTTTGGAAGACAAGGAAGCCACATTTCGCTCCATTGACAATCAGCTCTCGGGGTTCGGTGCGTTGCAGGACTATTTCGATGACTCTCGGGTTGAGGAGATTTGGGTTAATTCCCCCAGCGAGGTCTTCATCGCCATCGACGGACTCCACCAGCTGACGACGACGAAGCTCACTGCTGGTGAACTCGATGACCTCATCGAGAGAATGCTGCGCACCTCAGGGCGACGGGTCGACTTATCCCAGCCCTTTGTCGACGCCATGCTTCCCGACGGTTCCCGACTCCACGTCGTCCTCCCCGATATCACCCGCTCCTTCCCTGCCGTCAATATCCGCAAATTCATTCAACGGCCACGCAACCTCGCCGGCCTCGTTGCTCAGGGATCCCTGACTCCGGCGGCCGCCAGATTTCTGGATGCGGCAGTCGCCAGCGGAGCCAATATTTTGGTCTCCGGGGCCACCCAGGCCGGCAAGACCACCATGCTCAATGCTCTGGCTGGTTCCATTCCCGCCCGTGAACGCATCATCTCCTGCGAAGAGGTCTTCGAACTCAACCTGCCCAGCCGCGACTGGGTTCCCATGCAATGTCGCCAACCGTCATTGGAAGGCACCGGCGAAGTGACCTTGAGAGACCTCGTGAAGGAAGCCCTGCGCATGCGGCCAACCCGCATCATCGTCGGCGAGGTTCGTGAGGCCGAGAGTCTCGACCTGCTCGTCGCCTTAAATTCGGGACTGCCCGGGGCCGGCACAATTCACGCGAACTCCGCCCGGGCCGCGATCACGAAGATCTGCACCCTACCGCTTCTGGCCGGGGCGAACATCTCCTCATCCTTCGTCGTCCCGACTGTGGCGGTGAGCATCGACGTCGTGATCCACCTGCGACGTGATCCGAATGGGACCCGCCTCGTCAGTGAGATCTGCGCTGTCCCCGGTGGCGTCGAAGGTGACGTCGTCGAACTCGACACCATCTTCCATTCGCCGCAGGGACAGTTGGTGCGCGGTCAGGGATTCGGCCACCTCGGCGATCGATTCGCCGCCATCGGCAAAGATCTCCATTCCATTCTGGAAACCGCATGAGCTATTCCCAATTCAGTCTCCTCATCGGTGCCTGCTTCGGTGCCGGCCTGTTCCTGCTGTGGATGTCACTGTGGCAGAGGCGATCAAGGACACGGGTGCAGAGACGATGGGTCCGCGAGCTCGATGACATGCTCACCGGTGCCGGGTTCCCACGGATGCGTCCGAGCCACCTGATCCTCATCTCGATCGCCGTCTTCATCATCGTCAGCGTCCTCGCCACTGTCCTCACGGGTTCGTGGGCGATCGCCCTGTGCTTCGGAGCCTTTGCCTCGTGGCTGCCTCACCGGCTGCTCCAACATCGGGCTCGCAGTAAACAGGTGATGCGTCGTGAGCTGTGGCCCGAAACCCTCGACCACCTCAACTCCGGCGTTCGAGCCGGCCTGTCACTGCCCGAGGCGTTGAGTTCGCTGGCCCACCGAGGACCCGAACCCCTGCGACCGCTGTTCGAAGTCTTCTCCGAGGAATACCGGGCCAGCGGCTCATTCGCCATCGCCCTCGAACGCTTCCGGCAAGTCAGCGCCGACCCGGTGGCCGATCGGATCGTCGTCGCACTCAGCGTGACCAGGCAGGTCGGCGGAAGCGACCTCGGCACGATGCTGCGTGCCCTCGCCCAGTTCGTCCGCGACGATGCCCGCACCCGCAACGAACTCTCTGCCAGACAGCAATGGACGGTCAATGGTGCCCGGTTGGCCGTGGCTGCCCCCTGGGTGGTGCTCGCGTTCCTCTCCACTCGGCCAGAGACAGCGACCGCCTACAATTCCCAGACCGGACTGCTTCTCCTGGCCGCCGGCTTCGTGGTCTCTCTCCTGGCCTATCAGGCGATGAAGCGAATCGGCAGGCTCCCCGAAGAGCCTCGGGTCATCGAAGGTTCGTCCCTTTCCTCGTCGTCGTTCCACCGTTCGGCCGGGAGCAGTGAGGCCACGTGAGCACTCCGGCCGATCCACTCACAATCCTCACCCTCGGGGCGTTCAACGGGTTCGCACTCTGTGTCTTCGTCCTCTCGCTGCCGCCGCTGCGCCGACCGACACTGTCCTCACGCATCGCTCCGTATCTGCGTGACCAGGAATCGCTGGTCGACATCTATTCTCCGCCGACGCCCCGCACGGAAGGGCTGCTGGGACTGCTCAAGTCCACCACGTTCGGCGCGACCATGTGGGTGACGTCGCGGATCACCACCGACGCCACATTGAGCCTGCGGATCAACCGCCTCGGCGGGGGTGCGTCTCTGGAACGCTTCCGCATCAATCAGATTCTGAGCATTCTGGCCGGAATGATCGCCGCCGGATGCGTGGCCGGTCTGCTCTCGGCACAACGCGGATTCTCCCCCGTGGTCACCCTCGTCCTCATCATCAGCGGCGGCATCGCCGGACACATCGCCAATGATTGGCGTCTGAGCCAGGCCATCGCCCGTCACGAGTCACGTGTTCTCGCGGAGTTTCCGACAGTCGCCGAACTCCTCGCCTTATCGATCACCGCCGGTGAGGGGATCGTCGAAGCACTCGAACGGGTGTGCCGCACATGCTCGGGCGACCTGGTCGATGAACTGCGCACGGCCTTGGCGACGACGAGAACCGGAACTCCGCTCGTCGACGCGCTCGATTCGATGGCGACTCGGATCGCCATTCCCGAGATCGTGCAGTTCGTCGACGGTCTGGCCGTGTCGATGACCCGCGGCACTCCGCTGGCGGAGGTGCTGCGTGCTCAGGCCGCCGATGTGCGCGAACAGTCGCGCCGTCGTCTTCTGGAGCTGTCGGGAAAGAAGGAAATAGGAATGCTGGTGCCGGTAGTCGTATTTGTACTTCCGGTGACCGTCATCTTCGCTGTCTTCCCCTCTCTCACCGTCCTCGATCTGAGCCCCTGATTCGAGCCCAATTCTGGAACCTCTGACCCGAGCCAGCGCACCTTCTCGGCTCCGCCCACGCCACCATCTGATCGCGACACCAAGCGATCGCCCTGGAAGAAGGAGACACCATGTTCCACCACCTGATGAACCGATTCGCCGTGTTCGTCCTCGGCCTATCAGCCGACGCCCCTGACCGACGAGGCGATAGCAGAGGTGATCGGCCCGACCGCGGTGACGTTCCCGGATGGGTTCTCATCACGCTGATGACGGCAGGTTTGGTCGTTGCCCTGTGGGCACTGGCCGGTGAAGCCTTCACCTCGATGTTCCAGGACGCGATGAACAAGGTCCGGGGCGCCGGGTGAGTCACCGGGACTGCGGATGCGAGCCGAAATCGGAGTGCAAGGCTCGTGCTGATTCCGGTTCCGCGATCGCTGAGTTCGCCCTCATCGGTTCGCTCCTGGCCCTCGTGCTGGCCGGAACCCTGCAGATCGGTCTGGTCATCCACGTCCGCAACACCGTCATCGATTCCGCCATCGCCGGTGCCCGCCAAGCCAGCCTCGCCGATCAGTCCCCGGCCGATGGCAAACGCCTCGCCTCCGAACTCATCACAGTCTCCGTGGGCGAGCGCTACGCCGAGTCGATCACCGTCACCACGGTCCAGCACGGTCAGGTCGACATCGTCGAGGTCCGGGTGCGGACTCCGCTGCCTGTCCTCGGACTATGGGGCCCCGCCGAGGCGTGGGATCTGAGCGGACGGTCCATCGTTGAGGACGTCGCCAGTGACTGAATCTGACGCGCAGACATCGGAGGAACGCCGCGATTCGGGCACGGCCGTCATCGAGTTCATCTTCGCCTCGATCGTGCTGCTCATTCCTGTCGTCTACCTCATGCTTGCAGTTTCCCAACTGCAGGCCGCCAGCTATGCCACCACCTCAAGTGCGATTTCGGCCTCCCGGATCGCGGCCCGCAATGCCGATCCCTCCGAGCGTCGAGCGCATCAGGTTGCAGACATGCATTTCACCGACTTCGGGCTCACCGGTGTTCCCGTCACCATCGACTACTCATGTTCTGGGGTCTGTGGACAAGCAGGTTCCCTCATCACCGCTCGGGTCGAGACGAAGGTGTCTCTGCCCGGATTTCCACTCCTCTTCGGTTCCAAATACTCCCCACACATCACTCTCCGTGCCAGCCACACGGATGTTGTCGCCACCGCAGGTGAGGGCTGAAATGACATCTAAGCAGCACCGAACCCCCGCCGACGACGGATCGATCACTCCGCTGGCGATCGGCTTCGTCGTCATCGCCCTGCTTCTGGCCTTCCTCATCGCGGCGCTGACGGATCTGCACATGACCAGACGAGAGCTGCAGAGCGTGGCAGACTCTGCAGCCCTGGCCGCATCCGACTCGTTCGAGCCTGCTCCTGGCGGTGAACCTGGACTGGTGTTCTCTCCCCCGGCGGCCAAACGTGCCGCCAGTCGGTACGTGGCCGCGGTGCCGACCCCGCAGGGACTGCACAATGTGGAGCTCGGCGCCGATGCCGACGGGCAGCATTCGGTCGTGATCCGCCTGCACGCCGACTACACCCCCGCGCTGCTCTCACGTTTCGTCCCCGGCCTCATCGAGCTGCAGGCCACCGCATACGCTCGTGGGTCGTTGCGCATTTCCTGAGGATGCCGTCAAACGACTCGCACGTGATCTCCTGTTGGTGCCTCCCCCACTTCTGCTCGAATCGCCTGTGGACACAGACTCACCGTCCACAGGGACGCAAGGAGCCCTAGCCACCGGTGGCGCAAGTCGTGATCCTGGGAGCATGAACACGCTCGGCCTCATTCATCGCATCGACGCAAACGCTAACATTCGCACCGACGTGATCGAGGCAGACTCCGAGGTGCCTGTTCTCCAGGTATTCCGCGCCGTCTTCGGCCCCATCCTGACCTCGACGGACCTCATCACAGGAAACCGTCTGCCCGCAGGCTCCGGACACCCAGAGAACACGGTGAAATCAATGGCGTGGGGACGCTGGCAGTCTCTGAACCCGGTCACAGTCCTCGGAGCGTCCGCGCTCTGTCGCGGTTCAGGATCTGCCTGCGTGACGGTGCTCGCGGGCCCCGATTCCGGATTCACGATCGACATCGATCCCCGCGCTCCTCTGCTCAGTCGGATCAGTCAGCCCGGATGCCTCACCATCGTCGACCCGTGCATGTCCCGCCGGCCGACGCGACTGGAACTCGGACCCGCCAGAGAGCAGACATTCTCAGCCTTGGGCACCACAGTCTTCGCCCCCGCCTCCCGGACCACGCCCCAGCCAAGTCGAACTCGCTCAGACACTCACATGCTTCGTGTCTCCACCGCTCGCGGTCGGGAACCCACACATGTGGCACCCAGACTGATCGACGATCCTCGCCCGGCCAAACCTCCCCAATGGTGGGCGTTCCTCATCCCCATCGCCATCGGTGGGGTCCTCGCCCTCGTCACCGGAATGTGGTGGTTTCTCCTCTTCAGCGTGTCCGCGCCCATCTCCGGATACGTCGCCTACATCATGGAGAAGCGTCGGTATGTCCGCGATTGCGCTCAATGTGTCATCGACCGGAAAGGCGCCGTCGAGACAGCGAAGCGCAGGTTGGCCACTCTGGTCATCGAACACAGGCGTCGGCTGCAGTCAGGGTCGGGTCTGTGCCTTGGCTTCGGATCAGCGCTCGGCCCCATCACTATCGCCGATGAGCTTCGCACAGGCACCGATCACCTTGACGGGACGGTCATCATCGATGATGTGCCGCTTCGCATCGACCCGAGCACAACCTCGGTGACGGTCACCGGCGATCACGAGCAGCTGCGCAGCATGGCCCTGTCCTGGTTGGCCGATCGCGCCTACGAGTGGTCCCCCGACCAGAACCTGCTCCAGCTGCCGGAGCTGCAGGGCGGTCGCTTCAGCCACGAGGATCCAACCGAGTCGATGATCTGCGTAAGCTTTTCCGGACCGGAATCAACGACGACGCTGCATGCACAGGCACCCGCGCCCACCGCCTCGATCTCCCTTTCGCTGGGCAGTCTGGCCCAGGCGCGCACCGAGGATTCCTCAGCGGCAGAAGGTCCCGTGCCCGGCAGAACTCTCACTGCCGCCCTCATGCCACCCGGCCGGTTCCTCACCCTCGAACACCGGGAGGTGAGCAGGGCCGGGAACGAGCGTCTGCCCAACCACGGCCTCGGCGACCTCTATGATGACGCGCCGCGGGCCATTCGCCGGCGCTGGGCTCGAACTTCGCCCGGACCGGTCACGATCGGGCGCGGACAAGACGGGGACATCACCCTCGACCTCTTCAACGACGGACCCCACGCACTCGTGGCGGGCACGACCGGCAGTGGGAAATCCATACTGCTCCAGACCTGGCTGCTCGCGATGGCCTTGGAACACCCACCTTCGCGGCTGAACTTCGTCCTCATCGACTTCAAGGGTGGGGCGACATTCTCCCCGCTGGAAGATCTGCCGCACACGGACAGCGTCCTCGATGATTTCGATTCGGCTGCAGCCTTCCGCGCCTTAGTCTCAGTCCGTGCCGAGATCACCCGACGCGAGCGACTCCTCGCCGACCACGAATGCTCCGATGTCCTCGAACTCGACGATCGCCCGCCGAGGTTGGTCGTCGTCATCGATGAGTTCCACGCCCTCATGGCGACCCACCCGAAGGCAGCCGATCTGCTCGAGCACCTGACAGCTTTGGGCCGGTCCTTGGGCGTACATCTGATCCTTGCCACGCAGCGCCCGCTCGGCATCGTCACCGGGCAGATGAAAGCCAACATCAATATTCGTGTGTGCTTGCGCGTGCGCGAGGATGCGGACTCCTTCGATGTCATCGGAGTCAACGATGCCGCACGCCTGCCACCTGAGAGCCCGGGCGCTGCGTGCCTCGACTCGGGTTCGTCGATCGTGGAGTTCCGGGTCGCCGTCCCCACGTCCACTGCTGTCACCACTGCCGAGGTGCGCCACCGGCCTCGTCTGCGACCGTGGGAACCTGGCCGGGGTCTTCCCACCCAGCACAGCGTCAACGGAATCCGTGTCAGCAATCTCCAACAGGCAGACCGTGAGAACCGTGACCAGTCACATCCGCCGCCGCCTCCACGTCACCCTGTGGTTCTCCCACCACTGCCCGATCTCGAGAATGTCCCTGTACTGTTTTCAGCGTCGTCTGCTGAGGGCAGCCCCAGAGAAGACGATCCAGGGGTGACGGATACGTCGTTGACCGGGATCGTGGACATTCCCAGCCACCAGAAGCAGAGCACCTGGTCTTATTCTCCTGCCCTCGATGGCTCGACCATCGTCGTCGGCACCGACCCAGATGCCATCGCGTCAGTCATGCGGCGAATGGCATCCAGTGCCGCTGCGACCCACCGAGTGGTGGCTCTGGGACGAATCGCAGAGTCCATGGATTGGGCCGAGGTCACTTGCGGAATGGACACCGGGTGGCGATTTCACACGATCCTCGACCATCTGCACCGTGCTTCTACGGTAGGCAACGTACCCACCGGCACCGGCACCCTGCCGGCCACGATTGTGGTGTGCAGCAATTGGAACGAATTCATCGACTCCATGGACCACCAGATGGCTGCCGAAACGGAACGGCTGCTCAAACATGGTTCTGGGTTGGGGTTGACGTTCCTGTTGGCCGGGTGCCGCACGTCTACGAGCACAAGTGCCGCCTTCACATCACAGGTAATCTTCCCACCTGGGGCAGGAGGTGATGGACTCAGCGTCGGATTGTCCCGGCAACGATTCGTCGGAACGTGGCCCGAATACAGGGCAGTGCTCGTGGGCCCCAATGCACAGGAAGCCGGTGGTGACGGCGCCGATGTGCAGTTGGTGCCTCACCAGCAGAATATCTCCCACGCATTCGACAGCCATGACAGACGCGGCGCCTTCGAACCACGATGGCGCGGACTCACTGCGGTACCCGGGCGTGGGGCCCCGCGACTGGATCCGGCGGGCACAGGGATCCCGCTGGGAACCGACCCCTTCGGTGCCCTCGTTGTATGGGATCCGGACCGTGACGGAGAGGTTCTCAGTGTCAGAGGATCACCGCAGTCTGGGAAGAGCACGACAGCAGCCATGTTGCAGGAGACGTGTTCCGCTCAAGCAACAGGCAGCCGGAAAGCGCTCACGGTCCATGACGATGCGCATCTGGAGACGAACTCGGACGCCGTCGATCTCGGCGACGGTGGCCTGCATGTGCTGACGATGCCGGTGCGGTTCACTCCCGGCTACGGCTCATCATTGGCTAAGGCACAGGGCCTGGGGCCGATGCTGATCCTCGGCGCCCACAGTCGGCAGGACCTCAGCAACCTGGGTTTCCTCAGGCTGCCACCACTCGACGGGGATCCGGGGACAGCATGGTTCGTCACCGAGCAGCGAACTCAGGCAGTGAGGCTCTTCTCAGCGGAGAGAACCGTTGAGCCCAGTCCCAGCCCGGCGCACCTACCGGGCTCTCTCGCGACATCGAATCGATCGTCTTAACTTCTGGATGTCTTGTATCGAGCTGGACGTCTTGTATCGACCCTGGTCACGGCAGAGTTCGCCCGGCCGATCACGATTCGAGACGACGATCAGTCAGTGTGCGCGTTGTGCCTGCCGGCGGGCATTGACTCGGTGTGGTCGATGAGCTGGTAGGGGCGGCGGCCCTCACCCCGAACAACGGCGAAGTAGGCCAGCCACAGTGCTCCGACCCAGAGAAGACCCACCCACAGTGCCGGACGGGAATCAGGCACGATTCCGACCATGACGATGACGAAGCCGATGAACGCCACCGTAGCCCAGGACCCCACAGGCCACAGCGGCATCGGGAACTCACTGCGCAGTCGGTTCTCCTGTGCCAGCACCCGTTTCATCCGAATATGAGCGGCGAGGATGACCAGCCACACCAGAACCGTCGCAAACGTCGCCAATGCGCCCAGCAGGAACAGGGCCTGGTCGGGGTAGAGATAGTTGAGGAGCACGCCGATCAGCAGAGCCACGATCATCGTGATCACTGTCATCACCGGCACTCCGTTGCGGGTGGTGTGGGCGAAGGAACGCGGTGCCTGCCCCTGTTCCGACAGACCGTGGAGCATCCGACCGGCGCCGAAGATATCGGCATTGATGGCGGAGAGCGCCGCCGTAATGAGCACAACCTGAAGGATGGCAGCTGCCGCACTGAAGCCGACAGAGTCGAAGATTGCGACGAAGGGACTGATCTCCGAGGTGATCTGGTTCCAGGGCAGGATGCACATGATCACCCCGAGGGTGAGCACATAGAAGAGCAGGATGCGTATCGGCACCGAGTTGATGGCGGCCGGCAGCACTTTCCTGGGGTTCTGTGCTTCACCGGCGGTGACTCCGATGATCTCGATGCCGCCGAAGGCGAACATCACGATCGTGAATGATGAGAGAAGTCCCCAGAATCCGTGGGGGAACAGCCCACCGTGGTCGAACAGAGCCTCCGGACCCATCTGATCGTGGGAGGCAATGCCGAAGCCGAAGATGATGATGGCCACGCCGGCCGCGATGAGGGCGATAATCGCGACGATCTTGATGAGCGCGAACCAGAACTCCAGCTCACCGAAGACTTTGACGCCGATCATGTTGATGGCGGCGATGAAGAACACGACGGCCAGCACCCAAATCCAGCGCGGCACTCCGGGGAACCAGAAGCCCATGTACACGCCGATGGCGGTGGCGTCGAAGACGGCGACGAGGACCATTTCGAAGACGAAGGTCCAGCCGACGAGGAAACCGGCGAAGGGGTGGAGATAGCTCGATGCGAACTGACCGAAGGATCCCGAGACAGGGTGGCGGACCAGCATTTCGCCCAACGCACGCATCACCATGAAGACGGCGGCACCGCCGATGATGTAGGCAATCAGCACAGACGGACCAGCGGCCTGGATCGACTCCGAGGACCCCATGAACAGCCCCGTGCCGATGGCCGACCCCAAGGCCATGAAACGGATGTGCCGGGCACTCAGTCCCCTGTGCAGGCCCACGTTCTCAGTGTCCTTGGCATGGCTGATCGCCTCACTGCTCCCCCTGTCAGCTGAAGACATGGGTGTCCTACTTTCTCTCAAACTCTCTCGACAAGCCTGGCCCAGTCATTGTGAGCTCTGGGGCCTTCGGCCGGTAGGCGCCTCAGACACGGTCCGAGGATCGGTGAGGTGGTCCCGGATGCAACGTCTGCTCAGCGAGCGTCGGCGGGCGGTCCCGAGAGAGTTTCGTAGCGGTAGAGTTCCGTGGCTTGACCGGATTCGAGGAGTCGGTCTGCCAGGGCGGAAACTACCGGCATGCCACTCGTGACTTCGAGGACGACGTCGGCATCGACGGAGAGCCGAGCGAGGAGGAGCTCGGCATCGGCGATCGCTGCCCTGAACAGCTCGCTCGTAGTGTCGGAGGCTTCCTCGCGAGTTTCGAACATCGATCCGATGATGAGTTCAGTGGGTGCTTCCTCGTCGTCACCTGGTGCCGGCATGGCATCCGTGATCTCGACGCCAGTCTGGTTGGCTTCGCGAGCGTAGGAGACAGCGAAGGCGCTCAGCCCGGAGTCTTCAGCCGCACCGGCGTCACCGCCCAGAAGAGCGGCGCCATGGGCTCCGGCGGCTTCGGAGAGGAACGCGTTGTTGACCTGTCCGATCGTCAGCGGACCAACAGCGTCGTCCTTGTTCACAGCCGTGTACCAGGCCAGAAACGCCTTCGTCAGTTTCACCGATCCGGTGGCCACAATCTCGAGGTCCTCGGCACGTCCGCCACCGCTGGGCGGCAGTGCGCCGGCGGCAACCTTAATCACTCGTGTCGTCGTCAGAGGAGTGAAGCCCAGTGCCTGCGCGAATCCGGCACCCGGGCTGCCGGCCTGCACACGTGTGCGCAGATCAAGTCCCTCCAGGGCAGTCCCGACGGTTTCAGCGCAGGCTGCTTCGAAGAGTTCTCGACCCTGACCGTGGCCCTGTTCCTCGCTCGCGACCTCGACATTGACCCACGCCCGGTAGGGGTGAAGGGGGGACTCGGCGATCGCTGCGGCCCCGACGGGAACCTCAGGGACCACCTCGGCGATGACAGATCGCAGCAAGGGAGAATCCGAGGAGGGACGGAACAGGGACCTGGCCATATGAGCGGCCGGCGTATCGGCGTCGGCGAACACCTCGTTCAACCGCAGGTCGTCACCATCGGTCAGGTCTCTGATCGGCATTGTGTGCGCTCCTTGAACGGGTCGATAACTTGATAATCTTGGCGTCATGACTGACTTAAGCGATCCTACCGCCGCCGCCCGCGCCGCGGCCACGACCATCAACTCCAAAGCCGGCATCGAGGCCCATGACATTGCTCTCGTTCTCGGCTCGGGTTGGGGCGGAGCAGCGGAGCTCCTCGGCGAGACGATCAGCGAAATCTCGGCCGCAGAAGTCCCCGGCTTCCACGCACCCGCTGTCGAAGGCCACGGCGCCACCCTGCGCACGATTCGGATCGAAGCCAGCGGCAAGCACGCCCTCGTCCTCGGTTCCCGCACCCACTACTACGAAGGCAAGGGCGTGCGCGCCGTCGCCCACGGAGTCCGCACCGCCGCTGCCGCCGGGTGCGAGAGCCTCGTCCTCACCAACGGCTGCGGAGGCCTCAACCGCAATTGGGCTGCCGGCACCCCGGTCCTCATCTCCGACCACCTCAACCTCACCGGCACCTCACCCATCGAAGGTGCGAACTTCGTCGACCTCACCGACCTGTACTCCCCGCGCATGCGCGCCATCGCCAAGGAGATCGACCCCAGCCTCGACGAAGGCGTCTACGCACAGTTCAGCGGGCCCCACTACGAAACTCCCGCCGAGGTGCGCATGGCCGGGGTCCTCGGCGCGGACCTCGTTGGAATGTCCACCTCGTTGGAGGCCATCGCCGCACGTCAGGCCGGTCTGGAACTCATGGGCATCTCTCTGGTCACGAACCTGGCCGCCGGCATTCAGGAGACCCCGCTCTCCCATGCCGAGGTCATCGAAGCCGGAGTCGCGGCCGCCCCACGCATCTCCGGACTGCTCGCCGACATCGTCGCCAAGCTCTGAGCGAGCCCGCACACTCTGAGCAGCTGCTGCCCCGAAGACACACCGGCATCACTCGCCCGCCCAACCGCATCCCTCTCGCCGACAACACCGGACAAGGACAGACATGACCCGAGTAGCCGATCGCTTCACCAACGGATTCGATGCCGACGTCGTCGAGGCATGGATCGCCGACGACCCCGACCAGCAGACAGCAACTACCCTGCGCACTATCCTCGCCGCCGCGACGACCGGTGACGAAACGGCTCTGGCCGACCTCGAAGATCGCTTCGCCGGCCCCCTGACCTTCGGCACCGCGGGTCTTCGCGGAGAGATCGCGGCCGGACCGAACCGTATGAACCGCGCCGTCGTCATCCGCGCTGCGGCCGGGCTCTCCCGATTCTTGCTGGACACCGTCGGTGAGGGCTTCACAGTCGTCATCGGCTGCGATGCCCGCTACCGGTCTTCCGACTTCGCAGCCGACACCGCCGCCGTCGTCACCGCAGCGGGAGGGACAGCCATCCAACTGCCCGATCAGCTGCCCACTCCGCTGCTCGCCTTCGCCCTGTCCCACCTGCAGGCCGATGCCGGTGTCATGGTCACCGCCAGCCACAATCCGCCTGCTGACAATGGCTACAAGGTCTACCTGGGCCAGCGTCCGCTGCTGGCGATCGAGACCAATCCGTCCGCCGCCCAGGCTGGTGCCGGCGCCCAGATCGTCAGCCCGGCCGATGCCCTCATCGCCGAACGGATCGCCGCGGTCGAATCGGTCGCCTCGGTCCCGCGTGCCGAGTCCGGTTGGGAACACCTCGATCACTCAATCGTCGAGACCTACCTGGCTCGCATCGAGGCACTGGGGGTGAGAGCAGAGTCCGAGCTGTCAATCGTACTCACCTCACTCCACGGTGTCGGCGCTGCGGTCGCCGAGGCGGCTCTGACCCGCACCGGCTTCACCGATGTGCACCCGGTGCCCTCGCAGCAGGCTCCGGATCCGGACTTCCCGACGGTCTCGTTCCCCAACCCCGAGGAGGTCGGGGCGCTCGACGAATCCTATGCGCTGGCCCGCGAGGTCGGTGCCGAACTCGTCATCGCCAACGATCCCGATGCCGACCGGTTCTCCGCGGCCATTCCGGATGCCTCGACTGCGTCCGGGTACCGGCAGCTGTCCGGTGACGAGGTGGGTCTGCTGCTGGGCGAGGATGCCGCGGTCCGGTTGGCTGCCGGGACACATCATGCGGCACAGCTCGGGTCCTCGCCCGGCGCCTTGGATTCGGTCGAAGCCGAGGCGCCGGACGTCACTGGCGGGGGTGCGGAATCACCTGCTCTGGTGTTTGCGAACTCGATCGTGTCCTCTCGGGGGCTGGCCTCAGCTGCCGCCAGCCATGGCTTCGCGGCGGCGAACACGCTCACCGGTTTCAAATGGATCTCCCGCGTCACCGGCCTCGTCTTCGGCTACGAGGAGGCGCTGGGATACTGCGTCGACCCGTCTGCAGTGCGCGACAAGGATGGAATCTCCGCGGCCGTAACCTTCGCAGCGCTGGTCTCGAGGTTGAAGGAGCACGGGTCGAGCATCGAGGCAGAACTCGATCGGATCCGGAAGCGCGACGGCTTCTTCGCCACCGCCCCGCTGAGCTTTCGCCTCGACGATGTCTCTCTCATCGCTACGGCTATGGCGAAGCTGCGGGAGAATCCGCCGGTGTCCCTGGCTGGGTCTCCGGTCGTCGAAATCCACGACCTCTCAGCCGGTTACGGAGAAATACCTCCCACCGACGGGATCCTGCTGCTCTCGGAGTCGAACTCCCGAGTCATCATCCGGCCTTCGGGCACGGAGCCAAAGCTCAAGTGCTACCTCGAAGTCGTCGCCGAACCCTCCGAGCTGGAGGCCTCGATCCACGCCGACACCCGGGCCGCGGTCAGTGCAGGAATGCGGCTGCCGGCCACCTCGGCGAGTGCTTCCCTCGCACCGGCCCTGACGGAGCGTCTGACCTCTATAAACACCGAGCTCAAGGCCTTCTTCGGCCTCTGATCCGATACCTGGCCCGGATGTTGGTACAAATTCTGATCATGGTGAGTGCCTCGAGGATTGGGCGCATCTCCAGTGGCTTGGAAGCGACGGCACCTGACCAGTCAGGACTGCCGCGGCTCCTGTGAGGTTGAGTGCAATGACGACCAGCGCCAATTCAGAAGATGGTTCGAACCTGCCTGATACACGGTGGAAGCAGCGCAGTCATATCTTTGTCACTGAGGCAGATGGAGCCAACCGGGTGCTTGTGCAGTGAACTCGCCACGCCCGAGGCAGTGACCGGCTCCGGCGGGAACCGCGCCGAGGATGGTGGCAATAGCGGACAGCGCAGAGTGATTGTCACGGTCGACCATCGGCGCAGGCTCGGGCCACGAGCCGATGATGATGCCGGTGACCGGAATCTGCCTGCTCCTGAGCGCTTCGGCGGTCAGAGCGGTGTGGTTGAGGGTGCCCAGGCGCGAGCGGGCGACGATGACGGCACCGATGGAGTCTCTGTCGGCCGATAGGCAGGCGACGATGTCGGCGGCCGTGTGGCCTCCGAAGTCGACGAGCGCTCCCCCTGAGCCTTCGATGAGGACGTGGTCAGCACTGGTGCGTTCGGCAACTGTGCGGATGAGCTCTGCATGCTCGGCTGCGCTGGGCAGGATCGAGACTGCGCCGGTAGTATACGAGACAGATCCGGCCGATTCCACACGGGCAGCCGGAAGCGGAGCCATCGGCAGACGCAACGTGATATTCGTAAACGTATGGATTCCGGTCAGCCGGGCGACGATCTGAGCGTCGGATTCGGTGACGACATCGCTGTAGTCGACTTCAAGCTGCTCACGCTGAGGGTCGTCAGGGTCGATGTGCCCCGTCTGGATCGGCTTGCACATGACCACCCGCCGCCCGGCCGCTGTCAGTGTCGCGGCCAGAGCCGCGGTAGCGATAGTCTTGCCGACACCGGTGTCGGTTCCCGTGACGAGCAGGAAACGCGGAATCACTCTGCTGCCGTCGAAACGCAGGCGTCGGTGATCGACCGGATCCGCTCACAGGCATGGGCCAGCTCATCGGAGCTCAGACCAGCACGCGCGGTCGGCCGCACGCGCGTGATCCCGTCAGGGACGGATGGTGGGCGGAAGCAGCCGACCAGGATCCCCTCCTTGCGCAGCAGAGCGCGGGCTCGCACTCCGGATTCTGGAGTCGGCATCGGCACTGAGAGCACCGCGCCGGCAGGAATCGGCACCTCAAGCGCAGTTGCAAGTTGGGCACGCGAACCTTCCATCGATGCCACCCTGTCGCGAGTGATGAGGCCAAGCGCTGCATGGGCCGCTGCCGCGTTGGCCGGGGCGAGCCCGGTGTCGAAGATAAAGGAGCGGGCAGTGTTGACGGCGGCATCGCGGATGAGCTTGGAACCCAGCAGCGCTCCTCCTTGAGAGCCGAGCGACTTCGACAGGGTCGCAGTGACGACGAGCCGGTCACGGTGTTCGATCAGGCCTGCGGCGGCGCCCATTCCGCTGTGTGCCTCGACACCGGCCACGCCGATCCCGTGGGCCTCGTCAACGAGCAGCAGAGCATCGTAGCGGGCGCAGTGTTGAAGCAGTCGCGGCAGATCGGCTGCGTCGCCCAGGACGGAGTAGACCGATTCGACGATCACGAGCGCCTCCGCCTGCTCACGATAGGCCAAGGCGGTTTCGACGGCGCTCGGATCGTTGTGGGCAACGACGGTCAACGAGGCCTTCGTCAGGCGACAGGCGTCGATAAGTGAAGCGTGATTATGGGCGTCGGAGACGATGAGTGTGTCCGGCCCGGCTAAGGTCGTGACCGCGGCGATGTTGGCCAGATATCCGCTGGAGAACGTCACACATTCCGGGTGGCGCAGCCGTTCGGCCAGCGCGGCTTCCAAACGATGATGGGCGGGTGTGGTTCCGGTGACAAGTCGCGAGGCCCTGGCTGAGGTGCCATAGCGTTCGATCGCCTCGATCGCCGCCGCGCGCACGATCGGATGTTGCGACAGGCCCAGGTAATCGTTGGAGGCGAGGTCAAGTCCGTTGAGCACCAGATCATTGCGGTCCAGATCGGCGGACCTTCGCCATTCGGCTGCAGCGGCAAGGCGGGAGGCAATGACATTCACTGCAGCTCTCCTTCGGAGTGCGCCGCGGCGGCTGCGACCATCGCTGCTGTGATCGTCTCCATCGTCTCCGGCGTCGAAATGTAGGGCGGCATCGTGTAGATGTGCTGCCGAAAGGGCCGCAGCCACACGCCATGCTCTGCGGCGATGCGCGTGGTGAGTCCGACATCGACCGGGCGGTCGAGTTCGATGACTCCGATGCCACCGGTCACACGCGCCTCGGTGACGTGCGTCAGCTGTCGCGCCGGGGCAAGACCGGATTCGAGAGCCGGAGAGATGCGGGCGATGGCTGGCTCCCACGCGCTCGTGTCATCGGCGAAGAGCAGCCCGACCGAGGCGGTGGCTGCCGCGCAGGCCAGCGGATTGGCCATGAAGGTCGGTCCGTGCATGAGCGCCCGGTGGGAGGAGGCGGTGATGACCTCGGCTATCGGGCCGCTGCACATGAGGGCTGCCAGCGTAAGATAGCCGCCGGTCAGCGCTTTGCCCAGGCACATGACATCCGGGGTGATGCCGGCCGACCGGCAGGCGAAATCGGCGCCGGTGCGTCCGAATCCGGTGGCGATCTCATCGGCGATGAGCACGGCGTCGATCTCGTTGGCCAGTCGCCGGAGCGCCCACAAGGCGGCTGGGTGATAGGGGCGCATGCCGCCAGCGCCCTGAAAGAGAGGTTCAACGATGATACCAGCGAGTTCGGACCCATGCGCGTCGACGAGGTTCTCAGCCAGGACTACCCATGCATCGACTTCGGCGGTGGAAGCCTCCGGCAGCGGAGGACGCGGCAGGAACAGCTGAGAGGCCAGCAGCCCGGCGAAATCGGCGTGCATCCCGCCGACCGGATCGCACACGCTCATCGCTCCGCTCGTGTCACCGTGATAGGCGCCTTCGAGGGCGAGGAAGCGTCCGCGGTCACGTCCGCGAGCCTGTTGATACTGGATGGCGAGCTTGAGCGCGACTTCGACCGAGACCGAGCCTGAGTCGGCCAGGTAGACATGGTCGAGTCCGGCAGGTGTGACCGCGACGAGACGCTCGGCCAGGTCGACGGCCGGCCCGTGAGTCAGACCGCCGAACATGACATGCGAGAACGAGCGAACTTGGGCTGTCAGTGCCGCGTCCATGACCGGGTGGCGGTAGCCGTGGACAACCGCCCACCACGAGCTCATTCCGTCCAGGAGCCGATGCGTCGTGCCGGACGCATCACACAGTTCCACATGGGGACCGGCTGCACCGGTGACTGAAAAATGCGCGCCAGAATCGAGCGGACCATAGGGATGCCACAGGAGACCAGCATCCCTCTCCAGGGTACTCTGGGGGCCTGATCGTGCCGACTCAGGCATTGGGAGAAACCTCTGTGCCAGCACCGCGGCGACGGATCGTCGGAATCGTCACGCCCGAGTTGCCTGCCTCGTAACCGACAGGCGCCAGTGGTTTGCCGCACGGCAGTGTGCCAGCTGAGACTGGTACCGATGCAGCCTCGCTCGATGCGCCGGTGCCGGCAGCGAACGCACCTTCGCCGTTCGCGTGGCCGGGTGCTTCGCTGTCGAAGGCAGCGTGATGGGCTGCCCGGTGGGCCTTGAGCTCGTCACGCAGCTGCTGGGCACTCTCGGTGCCGACAATCTCGAACCCGCCATCGACGATCATGTCGAGATCCTCTTCGGCAGCCTGGCCCTCCGAAGTGAGGTAGTCGCCGAGGAACAGGGAATTGGCCACATTCAGCGACAGCGACTGCAGCGAACGCAGGTGCATTTCGCGGCCGCCGGCGATGCGCAGTTCGCGATCCGGGCACAGGAAGCGCACAGCGCACAGAATCCTCACACAGTGCTGCGGAGTCAACGTGTTGGTGCCCTCCAAAGGAGTGCCGTCGAAAGGGATGAGGAAGTTGACCGGGATCGAGTCGGAGTCGACAGCCTTGAGCGATTCGATCGCCTCGATGATCTGGTCGTTCGTCTCGCCCAAGCCGACGAGGAGTCCCGAGCATGGGGAGAGGCCGGCGCCGCGAGCCCTGTCGACGGTGTCGACCCGGTCGGCGAAGGTGTGCGTCGAGCAGATGTCGGCGTAGTGGGACTCAGCGGTGTTGAGGTTGTGGTTATAAGCATCGACTCCGGCCTCTTTGAGGCGCTGCGCCTGGCCATCCTTGAGGAATCCGAGACAAGCGCAGACCTCGACGTCGGGAGTGGCAGATTTGATTTCCTCAACCATTCCCGAGACGCGCTCGACATCCCGGTTCGACGGACCGCGGCCGGAAGCCACGAGACAGACGCGCGAGGCACCTCCGGCCAGGCCGAATTCCGCCTGGCGCTTGGCCTCTTCCTTGGGCAGCCAGGAATACTTGAGGATCTCCGCTTCGGAGCCTAGGCGCTGCGAACAATAGCTGCAGTCCTCCGGGCACAGCCCGGACTTGAGGTTGACGAGGTAGTTGACCTTGATGCGCTTGCCGAAGTGCTCGCGCCGCAGCCGGGCTGCGGCTGCGACGAGGTCGAGCAGATCCTCATTCGGGGACGACAGGATCGCGCGGGCATCGGAGGCAGTGGCCGGGGTGCCGGAGAGCACACTCTCGGCGAGTGACAAGTAGTTAACCATAATCCAATTATTGAACACTGTTCAGGAGAGAGCAAAATCGAGCTCTCCGGACGCAGCCGCATCCGCCACCTCCAGACGTCCTCCACCTTCGGAATGATCAATGGCCGGAAGAACGGCTTACAATGACACTTGAGCGCTTCGACGGACTCGTCACTTTCATCCCCTGGCTACGTGGCAGCACTCGACCCGGCACCCAGGTGAGCAAAGCGCCACTCGGCTCACCTCCGGTGGTGATAGTCTCCATCCGCCTGATGGCGTGGCAGCTCGGAGTGGGCGGCTCCCTGATGCGAACTGAAGATCTGGTTGACTTCGCCAGTCATATACCAACCGATCACCTCACAGCAGCAGGATCCTGACCAGGGTCTCCCGATCGTGATCCTCTCGAAGCCGGAAGAGGCTGGTGCCCTGGATGAGTCGTATGAGCTGGCCCGAGAGGTCGGTGCCGAACTCATCATCGCCAACGACCCGGATGTCGACAGGTTCTCCGCAGCTATCTCGGATTCTGCACTCGCGGCCGACTACAGTCAGCTATCCGGCGACGAGGCGGGCCCTCTGCTGGGCGAGGACATCACGAGCAGGCAGACCGGAGCTCCGGACGGCAGTGTCTTTACGAACTCCATCGTGTCCTCGCGTGGTCTCGCCGCTGCCGCACGTGCTCACGACATCCGTGCCTTCAACCCTCTCACTGGTTTCAAATGGATCTCCCGCGTTCCCGGCCTGCCCTTCGGCTTTGAAGAAGCCTTGAGCTACTGCGTGGATCCGACCGTCGTCCGCGACAAGGACGGTAATTTCTCCACCGCACCCCCCCCTGAGCTTCCGCCTCGAGGACGTCTCACTCATCATCGAAGCGATGACCCGTCTGTGAGAGAATCCGCCGACCACGCTGACCGGTTCATCTGTCGTCGATCACCGGCGATCGCCTGACCGATTCGGACATCCCTCAGGTCGCTTCCCTGACTACTTCCGCAGCAGTTCGGCAGCCTTTTCACCGATGACGACCGTCGGCGCATGAGTATGGCCGCGAATGATCTCCGGCATCACGGACGCGTCAGCAACGCGAAGCCCACTGACCCCCCGAACCCGCAGCTGCGGGTCGACGACCGATGACGTGTCGGTGCCCATCCTGGCTGTCGAAGTCGGGTGATAGAGCGTATGCGAGGTACCCTCGAGTGCGGCGGAGAGCCGCTCTTCAGCAGGAAGGCGTTCAGCACCGAGCGGCGCTATGTAGCGGCCGCTGGTGACAGCGGAGATCGACGGGGAGGCGATGATGTCGCTGACTATGCCCAGAGCCCGCAGCATCGTCGCCCGATCAGCACCTTCGGGATCGGAGAGGTACCCCGCATCGATGATGACCTTGTCGCCAGGATCGGCTGAAGCCAAGGTGATGCTGCCTCGGCTCTGTGGCTGCAGAAGAACCGGGCCGAGAGAAACTCCGTGGCTAGGGATCCCATTGAGCCCCTCCTGCACGTATGCGACCGGTGCGAAGATCACTTCGATGTCCGGAAGGGCCAGAGACTCTTTCGAACGTACGAATCCATATGCCTCAGCAACGTTCGATGTCAGCATCCCCTTACGCCGAACGAGGTAGTTGAGGACACTGCGGAGCTTTGTCGCGTCCTTGAGAGTACCGCTTTCAACCTCGAGGCAGAACAGACTCGAGAGATGATCTCGCATGTTCTTCCCCACCTCGGGAGCATCAACGAGGACCGGAATTCCGTGTGAATTCAGCTGTGCGGGGTCCCCGATACCGGAGAGCATAAGCAGCTGGGGGGTATTGACAGCACCAGCGCTGAGGACGACTTCGCGCCTGGCCTTCGTTTCGAAGCGCGCTCCATCGACCACATAGGAGACTCCAGTGGCGCTGTGCCCGTCAAAGAGCACCTTCTCAACCAATGCCTCGGTGCGCACCGTAAGGTTCGCCCGTCCCTTGGCTGGCTTCAAGTATGCCTGTGAAGTGTTGTGGCGAGCCCCTCTGAGCTGGGTCACCTGAGCCTGTGTGAAGCCTTCGGGCCGCGCAGAATTCGCTTCCTCGATTCGATAACCTGCCTCGGCCGCGGCGTTGAGGAAGGTTCGAGTCAGAGGTCGAGGGGCAATTTGAGCGGTGACGCTGATATCGGTGGCTTCGAAGGTCGGTGCCAATGCTTCCCACCCCCACGCAGGTCCGGCCAATGCGGCCCAGTTCTCATAATCAGCAGCGTACCCTGGCACCCACATCATTGCGTTGAGCGAAGAAGAACCGCCGAGTACTTTTCCACGCGGCCAGTACACAGTGCGGCCGTCCAGACCTGGTTGCGGAGTTGTCTCGTAGTTCCAATCGACAGAAGACTTGAACAGCTGGGAGAACGCGGCCGGGATCGAGATTTTGGAGTCCGTGTCCGCTGGGCCGGCTTCAAGCAGCAGCACCGAGACATCGGGGTCTTCGGACAGGCGCGAGGCGATGACGGCTCCGGACGAACCGGCGCCGACGACGATGTAATCAAATTGATCAGTCATAGGTGATGCTCCTTTGTGCACAGTGCACGATGACGGTCTGGAAAGTGTTCAGGCTTGGAATGCGTGGAAGAATATGCTGGGCAGCTTTGCCCAGCTGGGGCTGGCGGCGAATTCAGTCAGAGCCCGGCCAGTGCGGGCTGCGCTGCGTGCTGTGACGAACCACGGTGGTTTGGGAAACAGTGAGAACTCCCCACCGAGGACTGACCGGGGGAAGGGGCGGAACGGCCCGGAGACAACGGTCCGCTCGGTCTGCGGGATGAGCAGCATGTTGTGCACGACGCCGATCCCGCTCTGCACGTCTTTCAGCGAGTGCCCGGGGAAGGCGCCCCACGTGGCCTTGGGAGTGAGGAAAGCCAGGCCGGTCCACACATTGATTCCGATCGACCCGTAGCGCAGCCGTTCGATCTCGGCGTCGAATCGTGATCCCAACGCTTTGTGTGTGCCGGGGGCGATGATGACGTTCGCCCCCAGGGTGCCAGCGAGCCTGTCGTTGGCATAGTCAACAGCCGAACGGAGGAAAGCTGCGCTGTTTTCGCTCCGATGCTCGGCAGTGCTGTTTCCGGCAGAGATGATTTTGATGCCGAGAACCGCAGCGAAGTATTCGGTGGTTTCCACATCGGCAGGCTGATCAGAATCGATTGTGACCAGAAGTCGCTGCCCGTGGGAAAAGGACTCGACGTTCTCATGATCAGCCGCCGCCTGGTGCAGTCTGTTCTGGCTGCCTGCGTACCACGGAGTTCGCGAGTCGATGCGCTCCAGCGCATCTTTGAGCGCATGAAGGAACTCGTCACGTTGGCTCCAGTGCGCGTCGATGATGATTGTCTGAGCGGCGATGCAATTGTGGCCGGCATTGTGCAACCGCATAGTGGCGATGTTCTCCGCCTGGAATCTCAGGTCCGCTTTCGACCATGCGCCGGGCACAACGATGATAGGAGAGACTCCGCCGAGTTCGCTGGTGATGGGTTTGCCAAGGACCGGCGCATCGGAATGGTCGCTGCCGTGTTCGCCCCAGACGATTCGGTCATGGGTGGTGATGCTGCCGGTGATATGCACATGAGAGATGTCGGGATGTTCGCTCAGGTACTGACCGACCTCGGCGCCGCCTTGGACGATCCTCAGAAGATCGGCGTCGATAAGAGGGCCCAGCGCTTCCCGGTACACCGACAGGAGCGGCGCCAAGGAGGGGTTGATCTTGAGGAGACTGGCTCGATTGTGAGCGATGAGTTCCGTCAGCACATCCAAGGGCCCGATCGAGGTGATGTTGCCAGCTCCGAGGACGAGGCTGATCCCACCGGCCCTGCCGAGTTGCCTGGCTCCCAGCCCGGCGCCCGTACGCACTTCCTCGGCAGTGACACCAGGTAGGGTCCACACCCTCGCGGAGAAACCGTGGAACAGGACCGACTCGAGAAGATCGGCTGGCAGCACCTTCCAGGTCAGTCTGCCTCCGGCTGTCTTCGCCGGTTCGATCCCGTCCACCGGAGAGCTGCCGGCTGCCAACCGTCGCAGGCTCGCAGCGGCGGAAGAGAATCCAGCCAGAGCAGCGTACGGGCCGGACATCCATTCCTCACCGACCAGCTGAGACTCGGGGTCCACCCCTTTGATATCCGCAGCCGTACGAGTCCACCGAGTCACATTCCGGGCGATCGACTCATGTGTGCGTTCGAGCAGGCGTGAGCGTTGGGCCAACGACATGTCCGCCCAGGCCCGCACTCCTGAACCCAATGAGGTGATCGCGTCGTCCAGACGAACGGTATCCAAGGGATAGGCGGGCGCGCCGAGCCTCGCATGCGGCTGCGCAATATTGCCGGTAGTCATGTTCTCTGCTCCTCGTTGAGCCAGTTCGCTCGCAGGTTCCATCCTGCTCTGGCCGCTTCATTGCCTTCAGTGATGCCAGCATATCCACGACCGGTCGTCTTCCCCTATGGGCGGCGACCTAGACCTTGAGCGAAACCATTGTGCCTGCGCACAAGCAACAGTCACCCTGGCTTGATGAACCTCAACGGTGAGCAGAGCGGCTCCAGTCCAGCATCAGTCGGCACTCACCCTGCCTCGAGGCTGGATATCGACTGCCTTGCTCGCCTGATCGCCGATGACATCATCACCGGAGACCAAGCTTACGCAGAGAAGCACATCCCGATCGAGATTCTGGTCGACCTCATCACACCGAACATCCATTCCCTCCTCAACTATTTGGAAGGTGGGACTCTCGATCTCGGTCCTGCCTACAACACGGGACGGGTCAAGGCCGAACACGGGATGGAGCTGTCGGGTGTCCTCCATGCCTATCGCTTGGCCGGTTTGAGGTTGTGGCGGGAGCTGGCGATGACCCCGGATAGCGAGTACAGCGGCAAGGACGTGTTCCCTCTGGGCGCCGAATTGTGGACGGCTCTCGACGATCTCTCCACAGCTGCGGCCGAAGCTCACCGAGAGGCCACCGGGGCGCGTGAGCGCTGGGCCGAACAGTCTCGCATCGCCGCCGTCATCGACTTGCTCTCATCGACCGTGACATCCGAACGCCGAAATACCGCAGCCCACCTGCTGCAACTTGACGATCACTCGCGCTTCTTCGTCATGCTGACCGATGCACAGGCTTCGGGCATCGAGGTCCTGGGCGCGTGCACACATTGGGCTGAGATCGATGGTGGCCGAGTGTGTCTTTTGGCTCTACGCGACAGAACGGAGTTTCTCTCCACGACCAGTGGCGCCAGAGCAGGAGTCAGCGAGGAATTCCATTGCCTCGATGATGCGGCCGAGGCCGCGCGTCAAGCTCGCATCGCGCTGAAGTGCCTGAATGATCGGGCCGAAGGCATTTATCACTTCGGACAATCTCCGACGGATACCCTCATCTGCTCCCAACCATCACAAGCCCGACAGTTGGTCAGACGAACCTTTGCCGAGTTGCGCACCCAGCCACAACCGAATCGTGACATGCTCCTCGACACGTTCGAAGCGTGGGTCGAAAGTGGCGGCTCGCTCTCCAGAGCCAGCGAGGCTCTTTACTGCCACCGCAATACCGTGAACTATCGGCTGCGCAAATTCGAGACCTTGACTTCTCGGTCGATTTCCGACCCTGCAGATCTGACAGCGCTGACCACCGCCTTGCGAACCATCCGCCTTTTGGATTGGCCAGAGTCTGCCTGAGACTGCCCGGGACGCCAAGATCTGCCTGAGACCGAGTCCCGCAATTGGACGTAGCCTCACTCGTCGTATCTGAGCTCAGTCGCTCAGCTCGGCGAGGATTCCAGCCGATCCTGACAGCCCCAGACGAGACGCTCCTGCAGTAATCATCTCTTCTGCAGCTTCCACGGTGCGAATTCCGCCTGAAGCCTTGACACCGAGGCGATCGCCCACGGCTTCGCGCATGAGCGAGACGGCATGTGCGCTGGCTCCACCTGCGGGGTGGAAACCGGTCGAGGTCTTGACGAAACCTGCATCTGCAGCCTCGGCGCGGCGGCAGGCTTCGACGATCTGTTCATCGTTCAAAGCTGCGGTCTCGAGGATGACCTTGACCAGGGCGTTGCCGCTGGCCGCGACGACGCCACGAATGTCAGCCTCGACTGCGTCGAAGTCACCGGCAATGACCTGACCGACGTTGATGACCATGTCGACTTCGTTCGCACCGTCGGAGACTGCACGGGCAGCCTCGGCGGCCTTGATCTCTGGCTTGACCTGACCGCTGGGGAAACCGACGACCGTGGCGACGACGAGATCGCCGGAATCGGAGACGGGAAGCATCGACGGGGATACGCAGATCGCGAGCACACCAAGGTCCTTCGCCTCCGACACGAGTGCCTCGACATCGGCAGGGGTGGCTTCGGGCTTGAGCAGTGTGTGATCGATGATCGCTGCGACTTCGGCTCTGCTGGTCATGGTTGTCCTCCAGTGTGATTCGTGAATGTAGCTAGCAATGTGCTTCAGGTGATCTTCTCGAGCACGATCGAGTCGGAGACCCCGCTGAGGTCGCCGCCGATCTCGACGGCGTCTGAGAGGAATTCGATCGCGCGGGCGAAGCGTTCTGGGGTCGCCGTGTGCAGGGTCATGAGCGGCTGACCCGCCGTCACTGTGTCGCCGGGTTTGGCATGGAGTTCGATGCCTGCCACATCCTGGACCGGGTCCTCCTTGCGTGCACGACCGGCGCCGAGTCGCCAGGAGGCGACTCCCACGGAGAGCGCATCGAGTCGACTGACGACTCCGGATGCAGGTGCGGCGATGATTTCAGTGTTCTCGGCCACGGGCAGCACGGCCTCGGGATCACCACTCTGGGCCCGGATCATCCGCTTCCATACGTCCATCGCGCGCCCATCACTCAGCGCAGCACGCACATCCACGTCGGTCTTACCGGCCAGACGCAGCATCTCCTCAGCCAATGCCACCGTCAGTTCCACAACGTCAGAGGGCCCGCCACCAGCGAGGACGTCGACGGATTCGCGGACCTCGAGGGCATTGCCGACCGTGAGGCCCAGCGGGGTGGACATGTCGGTGAGCAGGGCCGAGGTTTCGACTCCGGCTGCTTTGCCCAGATCCACCATGGTCCGCGCCAGATTCTGTGCCTTACCCAGGTCCTTCATGAACGCCCCGGACCCCACCTTGACGTCGAGGACGAGTCCCTGCGTACCCTCCGCGATCTTCTTCGACATGATCGATGAGGCGATGAGCGGAATGCAGTCGACCGTCGAGGTGGTGTCCCGCAGTGCGTAGAGCTTCTTATCCGCCGGCGCCAAACCGGACCCGGCAGCGCAGATGACGGCACCGAGGTCCTCAAGCTGGTCGAGGATCGCCTCGTTGCTCAGGCCAGCCTGCCAGCCGGGAATGGACTCAAGCTTGTCCAGGGTTCCCCCGGTGTGGCCAAGGCCGCGGCCCGAGAGCTGCGGGACAGCGACATCGAAGACTGCGACCAGCGGGGCCAGAGGCAGAGTGATCTTGTCCCCGACTCCCCCGGTCGAATGCTTATCCGAGGTGGGACGTGACAGGGAGGAGAAGTCCATCCGCTCGCCCGAGGCGATCATCGCCTGCGTCCAGTCCGCGATCTCGCGCGGGGCCATATCGTTGATGAAGATCGCCATGGCCAGGGCAGCCATCTGCTCATCGGCGACGACACCGCGAGTGTAGGCGTCGATCACCCAGTCGATCTGTTCTCTGCTCAGGGTGCGGCCATCGCGTTTGGCGGCGATGACGTCGACGGCATCGAATGCCTCTACGCTCACGGTGTCAGTCCTTCGTTCTCGGGATGTGACCACTCCGGTGGTCACAGCTGATCGCCGAGGTGGTGCTGGGAGTGCAGGGCCACCTCGGCGATATCGGGGTCAGTGTTTGGCGGAGCCTGCACCTTGAGCATCAGGCTCCAGGTGAGCCGGGCCAAATGCTTCGGGCAGCACCACCGACATGGGGGCCCTGCCGCTGGGCATGTTGAGCATCATCTCGGTGCCGCCGTGTTCGAACAGCAGTTGGCGACAGCGCCCGCACGGGACCAGGGTCTGACCCGCACCATCGACACAGTCGAATGCCACGATCCGGCCGCCGCCGGACATGAACAGGTCGGAGACGAGTGAGCATTCAGCGCACAGTGTCACCCCGAACGAGGCATTCTCGATATTGGCGCCGCTGACGATTCGACCGTCATCGACGAGTGCTGCCGCGCCCACGGGATAGGACGAATACGGAACGTAGGCAAAGCGCATCGCCCGCATCGCTTCAGCTCGCAGCAGCGACCAGGTGTCCTCGCTCAGGTCGGCGACCGAAACGGGGGTGGGATCCACGCTCCACACGTGTTCAGAGGCTTCGACATCTGCAGAAGTCATAGGGGATACCTCTCTCTTCAGGGTTGGACTATTTCACGTACGGCACGCCTTCGGCTGCCGGTGGGCGAACCCGGCCGACGAAACCGGCGACGGCGAGAACCGTGACGATATAGGGAAGCATGAGCAGCAGCTCGTTGGCCACCGGGGTTCCGATGGACTGCAGAGTGTTGCCCAAACTCTTGGAGAACCCGAACAGCAGGGCCGCGAGAAGAGCGCCCTTCGGATTCCATTTGCCGAGAATCATCGCTGCCAGGGCGATGTAGCCCTGTCCGGCCGACATCTCCTTGCCGAAGGCCAGGCCCGATCCGACGGTGAAGAAGGCACCGCCGAGTCCTGCGATGGCACCGGCCATGAGGGTGTTGCGCACGCGGGTGAAGTTGACCTTGATGCCCACGGTGTCGGCTGCCTTGGGGTGTTCGCCGACTGCCCGCATCCGCAGGCCCCACTTCGAGCGGAACACGAAGATCTGGAGGGCGATGACGACGACGTACATGATGTAGACGAGGATGTTCTGGTCGAAGAGCACCCGTCCCAGGACGGGGATGTCGGAGAGCAGCGGGACCGGCAGGTTGGGCAGCTGCTGCCGGGAGTTCCACAGCTCAGGGTTCTGGGTGAGGACCGTCGAGTAGAGGAAGCTGGTGACACCGACGACGAGGACGTTGAGGACGACGCCGATGATGATCTGGTTGACCCAGTACTTCACCGCGAAGAATGTCAGGACCACAGCCACCAGGGCACCGGCGATCGGTGCTGCCAACAGTCCCGCATAGGGGTTCTTGACCACCGAGGCGACGACCGCGGCGAGGAACGCACCGGCCAGCAGCTGGCCTTCGATGGCGATGTTGATGATGCCGGAGCGTTCGCCGACGAGCCCGCACATGGCGCCGAAGATCAGCGGCACGGACAGTGCCAGGGCGCCGGCCAGCAGGGTGGTCAGCGGGATCACTCCGCCGCTGCCGCCGCCGGCCCAGGCGAGGAAGGAGACGACGAAGAGGATGCCGAAGACCATCGGGAACCATCCGGCCAGGGTGATCCGCTTCAGAGCGAAGTAGATCGAGGCTGCGGCCATCACCACGAGGATGAGTGAGAGGATCAGTCCAGCCACGGTCGAGGACACGACGACGTCGGGTATGGCGAAGAGGTCTCCGCCGGTTGCGATCCGGAAGGTCGTCTCCCCGTCACGGCCGATGAGGCCGAAGAAGATGAGCGAGACGAGAGCCAGGATCGAGTAGGTGATCGGGAATTTCCAGGCGATCGGGGTCAGTGCCTTGGCCTGGGCCGAGGACTTCGCTGCGGGTGTGGCAGCGTCCGTGTTCTGTGCGCTCATGTCAGGCCTCCTTCCGCTTGAGCACCGGTGTGGGCAACCGGAAGATCGACCTCACGAGTGGTGGGGCCGCGATGAGCAGGACGATGACCGACTGGACGACGAGGACGATGTCGATGGGCGTCCCGGTCTGGGATTGCATCAGGTAGCCGCCGGCCTTGAACGCGCCGAACAGGAGACCTGCGAGGAACGTCCCCAAGGGTTTGGACCGTCCCAGCAGGGCCACGGTGATGGCGTCGAAGCCGATCGAGCCGCTGATTCCGCCGGTGAGTTTGAATTCGGTGCCCAACACCTGAGCCGCTCCGCCGAGTCCGGCGAGTGCGCCGGCGACGACCATCACGAGGATCGTCACCTTCGACACGGAGATGCCTGCCGTCCGGGCCGCGTGCGGGTTGGCGCCGACGGCCTTGAATTCGAACCCGATCGTCGAGCGTTCAAGCAGCCACCATACGAAGATGGTGGCGAGGATGGCGATGATGAATCCGAAGTGCAGACGGAAGGGCGGCGGCAGAAGCAGGAACATCTGCGAGGAGTCGTCGAGTGTCCGTGACTGCGGGTTCGCCGAGGTGGTGTGCGTGAACCAGCTCTGCTTGAGCAGGTAGCCCAGCAGGTAGCCGGCGATGGAGTTGAGCATGATCGTCACGATCACCTCGTTGGCTCCGGTGCGTGCCTTGAGCACACCGGCGATGCCGGCCCAGATCGCACCGCCGATGATGCCGCCGATGGCGGCGATGAGCATGTGCACAACGGGTGGCAGATGCAGGGCGTAGCCGAGGTAGCCGGCGATGATTGCACCGAGGATGACCTGGCCCTGGCCGCCGATGTTGAACAGGCCAGAACGGAACGCCAGGGCGATGCCCAGACCGGTGAGGATGAGTGGGGTGGCGCTGACCAGGGACTCGGTCAAGGGCCGGATCGCACGCTCGGTGGTGCGGGCATCCCAGTCGAAGATCGCACCGCGAAACAGTGCGGAGTAGGCGTCGCCGACGGTGGAGAACAGGGTTGAGAAGAAGACCCCGGGGGCTGCGAAGATGTTCATCGCCGCTTCGACGACTTCGGCGTTGGACACGGCGATGAGGACACCACCGACGAGAAGGGCGACGACGATGGCCAGCACCGAAACCAACCAGGAACCGGATAGGATTTCTTGCAGCAGATTCGGTTCTTTGTCCGGCTGGGCTTCGGCGCTCGGAGGCGGGGTCGCCGACGGTGCCGCCGGGGAGATATCGGTTGTCATTTCGTCTCCTCCGCCGAGGTGGTGGCGCAGTTGTCATCGGATGCCGCGGTGGCGGCGTCGCTCTTCTCAGGTGCCGCGGTGGCGGCGAGAGCTTCATCGGCAGGGACGCCTGCCATCATCAGGCCCAGGGCTTCACGCGAGGTGTCGGCACCGACGATGCCGACGATGCGGCCCGAGTACATGACCGCGATCCGATCGGCGAGTCCGTAGACCTCGTCGAGTTCCGTCGAGACGATGAGGCAGGGTGTGCCGGCATCGCGTTCGGCGATGACACGTTTGTGAACGAATTCGATCGAGCCGACGTCGAGGCCGCGGGTGGGCTGGCTGGCGATGAAGAGGCGCAGGTCGCGGCCGAGCTCACGGGAGAGGACGACCTTCTGCTGGTTGCCTCCCGACAGAGTCGCAATCGGGTCGACGACGCTGCCGAGGCGGATGTCGAACTCCTCGACCTTCTTCTTCGCCTCGTCGTTGATGACAGCGGACTTGAGATTGAGGCCCTTGGCATACGGAAGACGGTCGTAGACGTCGAGGATCATGTTCTCGCGGATCGTGAACTCGGCGATGATGCCGTCGGTGGACCGATCTTCAGGAACGAACCCGATGCCGGAACCCAGACGGTCCTTGACGGACTTGCCGACGAGGTCCTTCCCATCGAGAGTGATCGAACCCAACCTGGGGTCGGTCAACCCGATGATCGTTTCGGCCAACTCCGTCTGACCATTGCCCTGGACGCCGGCGACGGCGAGGATCTCACCACGGCGGACGTCGAAGCTGACATCGTCGACGACGACGTTCTCGGCCTTGTCGACGACGGTCAGGCCGCGGACCTGGAAGGTGGCGTCACCGGGATCGGCGTCATCCTTCTCCGTCGTCAGGGATACGTGACGGCCGACCATCTGGCTGGCCAGCTCCGCCTCGGTGGAATCAGGGGAGGCCTCACCGACGATCTTGCCGCGGCGGATGACGGTGATGGAGTCCGCGATCGCCCGGACCTCACGCAGTTTGTGGGTGATGAACACGATCGAGGTGCCCTGCTCCTTGAGCTGGCGCATGATCGAGATGAGCTCGTCGGTCTCCTGCGGGGTGAGCACCGCGGTGGGCTCATCGAGGATGAGGATCTTCGCGTTGCGCGACAGTGCCTTGATGATCTCCACGCGCTGCTGGGCACCGACCGGGAGGTCCTCGATGAGGGCGTCGGGGTCGATGTTGAAGTTGAAGCGGGCAGAGATCTCCCTGACCTTCTTCCGTGCCTCGGCGAGGTCGATGAGTCCCATGGACTTCGTCGGCTCATAGCCCAACGCCACCGACTCGGCGACGGTGAACACGGGCACAAGCATGAAGTGCTGATGGACCATGCCGATCCCGGCAGCCACAGCATCACCAGGACCGGCGAAGGTCACAGGCTTGTCGTCGAGGAGGATCTCTCCCCCGTCGGCGTCGTAGAGTCCATAGAGGACGTTCATCATGGTGGATTTTCCGGCGCCGTTCTCACCCAACAGGGCGTGGACTTCGCCCGGTTCGATGGTGAGATCGATGTGGTCGTTGGCCACGAACGATCCGAACACCTTAGTCATCCCGCGAAGCTCGAGTTTCACTGCTTCCGGTACTCCTCACAAATTCGAAAACTGCAGGGCCGAAAGGACTCGGCCCTGCAGTTTAACCTATTCGCCTATTTGGGCGTGCTCTCAGATTCCACGGTCAGCGATCCGTCGATGATCTGCTTCTTGAGCTCTTCGACCTTCTTCTTCACGTCCTCAGGAACTTTGTCATCGAAGTCGTGGAAAGGAGCCAGTCCAACGCCTTCGTTCTCCAGCGTGCCGACATAGGGCTCGGAGCTGAACTTGCCGTCCTTGTCCTCGGCTATGGTGTCCTCGACCGCATTGGCGATCTGCTTGACTACCGAGGTGAGGATGATGTCACCGTATTCTGTTGACTTGTAGCCGTCGGAGTCGACCCAGATGATCTTCACGTCTTTGGCGTCTTTTGCAGCAGAAGCTGCGCCGAGGCCGACAGGACCCGCCACAGGCATGATGATATCCGCCCCTTGGGAGATGAGCTGCTTGGTCAGCTCCTGTCCTTGGCTCTGATTGTCGAAGTCACCGGAGAACGATCCGTCCTGCTTCTCCTTGTTCCAGCCGAGGAGCTTGACGTTCTTCTTGTTCTCTTCGTTGAATTTCTTGACACCGTCAGCGAATCCGTCCATGAAGATGGTCACCGAGGGGATCTGGATGCCGCCGAAGGTGCCGACCTTGCCGGACTCGGACGTAGCCGCAGCCACATAGCCAGCGAGGTAAGCGGCCTCAGCGGTGTTGAATACGAGGGGTTTGGCATTGTCCAGCGTCACCGGCTTGCCGTCTGCATCGGAGAAGGTTGAGTCGATAAGAGCGAAGTTGAGGTCAGTGTTGGCTTCAGCTGCTTCTTGGATATTGTCTTCCAATTTGAAACCAACGCCGATTGTCATGTTGCAACCCTGCTGAACCATCGTGTCAACATTCGGCTGATAGTCGGCGTCAGATGTCGATTCGACTTCGCTGGTCTGAATCCCCAGGTTGTCTTTCGCAGCGTCCAACCCATCTTTGCTCGATTGGTTGAACGATTGGTCGTCCCAGCCTCCGGCATCCGAAACCAAACAGCCGAGGTAATCATCCGCGCTATCCGACCCTTCGCCGGATCCGCAGGCGGAGAGAACGAGGGCAGATGCGGCGACAATCGACACCGCAGATACGAGCTTCTTCACGTTTACTCTTTTCTCAAGTTGCTCACGTCCAGCACTGGCGTCGATCGGGCGCAGAGTCCTCCGCCGAAATTGTGAAACCACTGGATGATCACTCATATTTCAATGAATTTTCCGTCAGTCTAATTCACCTCAGACCCAGAACAGGGTCCGCTAGCATCCGAATCGTCGACACCGATATGAAAACGCAACATAACTTCATGTTGACGTCAGCCCACCCCGACACTCGACCGCGGCGGACACCAGCTTCTGCTCCGGTCCCCGGCTGCCCGCTCGTTACCCGCGCATGCTGGTCCCAGGACCCTTGTGCACTAAACTGGAAGGCGATATGGCACATCTTCTCGGGGCTGAAGCCCTGCACCTCGAATACCCCACCCGCATCGTCTTCGACTCCGTCACGCTCGGCGTCGACGCCGGAGACATGATCGGCATCGTCGGCCGCAACGGCGACGGCAAGTCCAGCCTGCTGGGCATGCTCGCCGGCACCATCGAACCCGATTCCGGCCGCGTGACCTACCGCGGCGGAATGCGCCTGGGCATGCTCAGCCAACGTGACACCATGGACTCCGACGCGACCGTCGGCTATTCCGTCGTCGGCGACATGGACGACCACGAATGGGCCCGCGACGCCAAAGCCCGCGACATCATCTCCGGTCTCATCGCCGACCTGGATTGGAACGCCACAGTCGGCAGCCTCTCCGGAGGCCAGCGCCGACGAGTGGCTCTGGCGGCACTGCTCATCGGAGACTGGGACCTGCTAATCCTCGACGAGCCCACCAACCACCTCGACGTCGACGGCATCTCGTGGCTGGCCAAGCACATCAAGAACCGCTGGTCGAAGAACTCCGGTGCTCTGCTGCTGGTGACTCACGACCGGTGGTTTCTCGACGAGGTCTGCAACAAGACGTGGGAAGTCCACGACCAGATCGTCGAACCCTTCGAAGGCGGATACGCCGCCTATGTTCTCCAACGCGTCGAACGCGACCGAATCGCTGCCGCAACCGAACAGAAGCGCCAGAACCTCATGCGCAAGGAACTGGCATGGCTGCGCCGGGGTGCTCCCGCCCGGACTTCGAAGCCGAAGTTCCGAATCGAGGCGGCAAACCAGCTCATCGCCGATGTCCCGGAGGTGCGCAACCCGATCGAACTGAAGAAGATGGCGACAGCCCGACTCGGCAAGGACGTCGTCGACCTCCTCGATGTGTCACTGAGCTTCGGGGAACAGCAGATCCTCGACAATGTCACCTGGCGCATCGGTCCCGGCGAGCGCACCGGAATCCTCGGCCCCAACGGTGCCGGCAAGTCGACCCTGCTCAGCCTCATCTCCGGTGAGCTCGAACCGGATGAAGGCAGAGTCAAACGCGGGAAGACTGTGAAGGTCGGAGTCCTCGACCAGCAGTTCAAGGAGCTCGACGCCATCGCCGGACAGAAGGTCCGCGAGGTTCTGTCGGAGTCGAAGACGAGCTTCAACATCGAAGGCAAGGACTACACTCCGGCACAGCTGCTGGAGCGCCTCGGCTTCGCCAAAGAGCACCTCTCGGCCCGCGTCAAGGAACTCTCCGGAGGGCAGAAGCGCCGCCTGCAGCTGTTGCTGCTGCTCATGTCCGAGCCCAATGTCATCATCCTCGATGAGCCGACCAACGACGTCGACTCCGATATGTTGGCGGCGATGGAGGACCTTCTGGACTCCTGGCCGGCCACCCTCATCGTGGTCTCTCACGATAGGTACCTGCTCGAACGCGTCACCGATCAGCAGTACGCGATCCTCGATCATGGTCTGCGGCACGTGCCCGGAGGCGTCGACGAGTATCTTCAGCTGCGCGCCGAGAGTGCGAAGTCCGGTAAGTCAGGGAAGTCTGGTAACTCTGCGAAGTCTGGCGCGGCTGGGAAATCCGGCGGGAATTCGTCGAACTCCGGCTCTGGCAACGCCGCCTCGTCAGCCGACACCGGGGCAGAAGCGCTCTCCGGGTCCGAGGCGCGGGCAGCGAAGAAAGAGGTCTCCTCGATCGAACGCCGCATGGAGAAGCTGAGCAAGCGAATTGCTCGGGCCCATGACGAGATGGCCGACCACGACCAGACCGACTTCGAGGGCCTACAGAAACTCACCGCATCTCTGCAGGAGCTCAAGGACGAAATGACCGGGCTGGAAGAGCGCTGGCTCGAAGCCTCCGAGGCTCTGGACGCCTGATCGTCAACGAAGAAGTCTGCTGATCGTCAACGAGGAGGTTCTCTGATGGTCGACACCGACCGAATGCGTGCACTGCTAGACGCCGAAGAGTCCGACACCAGAAGACTCATCGCCTCACTGTCGTCGGACATCAAGGATCTCTCCGCTGCCCGCGAGGGTGACAACAGCGACGATGAGCACGACCCGGAGGGTGCGACGCTTGCCTTCGAACGGTCACAGGCAGACACTCTGCTGCGGCAGTCGAAGGAACGTCTGACCGACATCGCCGAGGCGGTGGCCAGGCTTGAGGACGGCACCTTCGGAATCTGCGTCAGCTGCGGGAAGCCCATTCCCGACGTGCGTCTCGAGGTCCGTCCGTACGCTCAGACCTGCGTCGCCTGCGCAAGCTGAGCGAATCGGTTCATTCCGATTGACGCCTGACACTGTGGTAGTGGGCGAGCAATGCGAGTTGAGTTCGATTAACACAGTCGAATTTCGACATCAGGCGTGAGACATGGCCTTTGATCGTTGCTTCGCTGAGATAGAGATAGGCGCCGATCTCAGCGTTGCTGCACCCGTCTGCCACTTGTGCCAGCACCTCCTTCTCACGGTCGGTGAGATCACCGTCATCGGGCTGTGGCGTCGTTGGCCGCTCTGGCTGGAGCTGTGATTGAACGAGTCTTTCCAGGCTTTCCGGTGAGAGCACAGCACCACCGGCAGCGATGACACGAATTGTCTGCACGAGTTGATCGGTCGGGGTGGTTTTGAGGAGGTAGCCGGAAGCTCCGGCGCGGAGCGCAGCGAGAACCTGAGCGTCACTGTTGAACGTGGTCATAACGAGCACTCGTGGCGGTGTCGGCATTCTGACGATCTCGGCAGTGGCGGCGACTCCGTCCACCCCGGGCATCCGGAGGTCCATGAGCACAACATCCGGGGTCAGACGCAACGTCTCTTCGACTGCCGCCGCACCGTCCATCGCTTCCCCGACTACGTCGATGTCCTGGGCAGGAGCCACGAGCTGGTTGAGGAAGGCACGGACCATGGGGTCATCGTCGACGATGATCAGCCTTGTTCGTGGGTCGTTCGACATCTGATCATTATTCACTGGCTGGCGCCTTCCCTGGAAACCGGTTGCTGCGGAAACTGTGCCGACAAGACAAATTCACCGGTTTCGTCGCAGTCGGCGTGGAATCTCCCGCCCAGCAATTCCACGCGGCGGGCAAGCGCGGACAGGCCGTTTCCCGACCCCGTCGTTGCAAGGCTGCTGCCGGTTGCCACCTCATTGCGCATCTCGAACCGAACAGAATCGTGTCCCACCACCAACGTGACGAATGCCCGAGTACCGGGTGCGTGCTTGTGCAGATTGGTCAGCCCCTCCTGAGTCAACCGTACAAGCGTTCGCGCGACGACTTCGGTAACGGTGGTCGAGTGAGCATCGGTCGCCAGCTCAATGCTTGGAGCCACATGCCGACTCTTTTCGACAAGCTCTCGGATCGCCTCAGTGGGAATCTCGACCTGTTTCGAAGGAGTGTCGCGCTGTTCTCCGGAACCATCAGGAGTTGCCGGTGTCTGCCTCAGAACACCAACGAACTCTCTCAGCTCTTCGAGGGCACTGCGTCCGGTGTCGCCCATTGTCGCGGCAATGCCGCGGAGGTCGGTGTCAGGAGCCGTCGCTGCGATGACATTCGCCTGCATGACCAACAGCGTGACATGGTGCGTGACCGTATCGTGGAGCTCCTCAGCGAGCTTCTCACGTTCGGCCCGTCTGATTTTCTCGTCTGCCAGCTCTCGTTCCTGCCGCGCTCTGTGCAATTGATCATGCTGAGCCCGCCTGAGAGGCAGCACAAGACTGACGCATGCTCCGGCGAGTATGGGCGCCGAGGCGGCGAGTACGGTGATGATCACGGGAGCGCCGTCGATTGTCATACTCACGGACGCACTGATGACCCAGCAGGTCAGCCCGGCAGCTCCGGTGACGAACTGTGCTGGTCGGGACGCAAATCTGACGAGGTTGGCGCTGACGATGGCTGTGGACACCGGCATCCACAGCAGAGCTCCCTGTGAATACAGCTCTCGCCACTCCGGCCCAAGTGCGAGCAGGAGTGTTCCGACGATGAAAGGGACCGTTCCAGCAGCTGCCGGTAGTCGGTCGCTGAAACCGATCAGAACCGCGCCCAGCATCTGCAGCACGAATCCCGCCACGAGGGCGTCAGTGTTCCCGCCCGGCAGCACCAGTGTCCCAAACAGCGTGTCGGCTACTGCCAGAACAGACAGTATCCCGAAGGGAATCCGCTCTTTCATACATCCCCCAAACCAGCAGATGGAATGCTCTGCCCGATAGTTCCCCATCAAACCACGGTTGGGCATCTGAGACATCACTTCGGCGAGGAACACCGAGGCGATGCGACGAATGATGGCGCTGCTCCCCTACCAAAGTAGGTTCTCCCGGCCGACGTCCTACTTTCGACTTCGGCAAATCCAACCGTAAAGCGCTGGTGTCAGCCGTTCGCACGCGATTTGATGGATGACGAACCCACGAAACATGTCCTCACACCGAGCTGGATCGGAGACAGTATGTCCATTGAAGTTGCCGCCCTGGTGAAGACATACGGGGAGGTTCGGGCAGTCGACAACCTGACTTTCACGGCGCCTTCCGGAAAGGTCACGGGCTTCCTCGGTCCCAACGGTGCCGGAAAATCCACCACCATGCGAATGATCATCGGCCTGGATCATCCGACATCCGGCTGCGCGACTATAGGCGGACGTCCGTTTTCTGATTTCACCAATCCGGTGCGTGAAGTGGGTGTCCTTCTTGATGCTGCGAGCGCGCCCTCGCGTATGAGCGCCCGGACTCACCTTCGCTGGATCGCCCAGGCGGCGCGGATTCCACGAGACCGGGCCGATGAAGTCATGGAGTTGGTGGGACTGGGTTCCGCAGCGAGCAGACGTATCGGTTCATTTTCTCTGGGCATGCGACAGAGGCTGGGGATAGCCGTGGCCATCCTCGGAGACCCGGGGACCATTCTGCTTGACGAACCGGTCAACGGTTTGGACCCGGAAGGGATTCGCTGGGTACGCGATCTGATGCGGAGCATGGCAGACGAAGGACGAACTGTGCTCATCTCGAGCCATCTGATGTCGGAGACGCAGCAGGTAGCTGATCGTGTGGTCGTCATCGCGCGGGGACGTCTCCTCAGGGACATGCCTACCAAAGAACTGATGAGCAACGTGCCAGGCGATGACACACGTGTTCGCTGCAACGATCCGGGCGCGCTGAGTCGAGCGCTCGAACGTCACGGTGCTCGTGTCAGACGAGAGGACTCAGCAGCAGTGGATCTCTTCGTTCGCGGTGTCACACCCGAGACGATCGGCGAAATCGCACTGCAGAGCCACGTCGTCATCCACCTTCTCACGCCGGTCGCAGCTGACCTGGAGGACGTCTTCATGCAGTTGACGTCAGCAGAGAACCTGCAGACAGGAAGGACTGCCGAATGATTGCGACTGCGCTCAATGTCCATGCAGACGCTCCGCCACGGATCACTGCGACCATAAGATCCGAATGGACGAAGCTGTGGGCCGTTCCCTCCACTCCCGTCCTCATCGTCATCACAGGCGTTCTCACGATGGGGTTCACGGCGCTGATCACGGTATTCGGTGGCGACGCTGCAATCGCTGCCCCACATGGCGAAAGCCAGTATCAGACGATCTTCTATGGAAGCGCCTTGGGGGTGTTCGCCTACGCGTTCCTGACGGCCGGATTCATGGGGTCTGAGTACCGAAGCGGGATGATCGCCTACACCTTGACCGCGACAAGCAGCCGGACGAAAGTGCTGCTGTCCAAGCTGATCATCGTAGCCGTACTGGGCTACGCGGCCGGACTGATGATCTCACTGGGCAATCTGGCCGTCACACAAGGCGGCCTGACGGCAGCAGGGCTTCCTCTGCTGGATCCGATGGCACCATCACTTGTCCGAGCCATAGTGGTGTTCACTGGAGCGGGGATGATGGTGCAGGGGCTTTTGGCCTGCATGCTGGCTGTTCTCTTCCGCAACGCCACGGCCGCAGTCATCTCCCTCGTGCTCGTGAACACACTGCCAGTCGTGGCAGCACAGTTCTTGGGAGAGTCCTATGCCATGAGCATTCCACGCCTGCTGCCGGGATCCCTTCTAGAGAGCCTCGCCGGCCTCTCTGTCCCTGGATCGGCCGGCTATCTGCCCTGGGGATGGGCAATGATCGGCCTCATCACCTGGCTGTCCGCCATTTTCAGCGTCTCACTCATCGTCATGCGCAAGCGCGACGCTTAAGGGACCCAAGGCACTGCTACTCGGGAAAGGAAGATATGAGTCTCAAACTGACAAGCGCACACTTCACCACCATCGGAGAACCGGAAGATGTTCTGCACACCGTCAGGAACGCACTTCAATCAGTCGGATATTCGTGGAAGGCAACCGGTTCGGTCTCGGCGACCGCCAGCAAAGCCGATGCTTCCAGCGCTGGAGAGCAGCCCCGCGGATCGGCGAAAACTCAGATCGAAATCGTTCTTGACGGGCCGATTCTCAGAACCAGACGCATCTCTCGAGGCAACCACAAAGGATTTGTCGGTGTGGTCCAAGTCCAGCAGGACCACCGTCGTGCGGCCAAAGCCGTAGAAAGGGCACTGTTGGAGGCTGGGCTTCTCAGCGACTGATCTTGGCACCTCCGCACCTGCCTTGCCTGCATCGTCCATACCGCTGTCTCGGCGCTTCCTTTCTGCTCTCAGCGGCCGTTGCCATCGTCGGCTATCTCCGTGTGGAAGCCTGCCGGGAATGACTCGCGCTCATGTGCTCATTGAGCACACCGTAGTCGAGCGCGCTGCTCAGTGCGGAATAGCTGCCGCATGAGACAAGCTCTGCTGTGGAGTCCTTCACGACCGCATATGCGGCCTGAGCGACACTGGAGCCAAGACTGATTCTCGCCGCACCGCATTCCCCCAACTCTCTGACGCTGAGGCTTCCCGGGCCGGCCATGACATTGACTGGGGCAGTGATTCCAGCTGTAAGAGCGGATACAGTCTCTGCAGACACAGCACCAGGAACGAAAATCCCGTCCGCGCCGGCGTCAAGGTAGCGCTCTGCGCGAGCGATCGCTTCCGAGATCTGCTCGGGCTCTGTCCCGAGTCCCGTCAGAAGAACATCTGTTCGCGCATTGATGAACAGCTTCGTCCCAGCGGCGTCGGCGGCCTTTCGTGCAGAATCGATCCGCGCAGCAAGGGCGTCGGGTGTCCGGAATCCGTCTTCGATGTTGACACCGACGACCCCGGCATCGAGTAGCGCCTTCACCGTCTCACCGACATCGTGTCGAGCCTCGGCATATCCACCTTCTATATCCGCGCTCACGGGTACTCGAACTGCCTCGGCAATGGCGAAGACAGCAGACAGTGCCGCAGATCGGTCAAGCTGGTTTCCATCCGGGACACCCGCAGACCAGGATATGCCGGCGCTTGTCGTCGCTATAGCCTGGATGCCTGCTGCTTCGGCGAGCAAGGCCGATCCGACATCCCATACATTGCTGAGGAGGAGAGGGTGCTCTCCGTGATGCAGAGCGTGGAAATGGTTCGTCTTCTCTGAGTGATTCGGTTTCATGCCTTCAGTCAAACAAGACTCGATGCTCATGTCTGGCGGATTTCGGACGTCACCGTTCCTCTCGGGGCCTATGCGGTGCCAACGCTTCGCAACTCTAGGAGGTCAGTCTCGACGAGCCCTGACTCGAGGGATTCGGCGACCCTAAATACGGACTTCGAGAGTCCCCGAAGAGTCCAGCGCAGTCCCGTGCGCACGACCATCGGGCCCACAGCCAGACGAAACCGATAAGCCGCGCCCGTTCGGCCCATCGCCACGTCATGACCGCGAACGTCCAGGCGCAGGATCGACGTTCCGACTCTGCCCAGTTCTCGCCGTTGGGCATTCGAGAAGACCGAAAGTCAGTCGAAAATACATACTTCGGTCGCAAACTTCGAAGCCTGAGGACGATTCGGAAGAGCCAATGACATTCTTAGGCTCGATGTCATGAACACATCAGTCATCAAATCCACCGAATACATCGCGGCTCTCCGCACTGAACTCATTGGTGCAGGGCCGGCAAAGCGTGCAGTCGCGCTGCTCAACCAGCGGACCCTCTTCCCCCATCGCGGGAAGGCGACCTTGACTTCAGGTCAATTGGAGCTGGCAGGCTGGGATGACAGAGGCGCAATCGCGATCAGCCCAACCTCGGTTCGTCGAGTCACCCGACAGTTCGACAGTCATTACGGTGCCTTCGTCGGCGGTGCCTCAGCCAAATGGGGAGCTCCCATCATCATCGAGCTCAAAGACGGGACCGCACTCTACGTTCTGTTCGACCATCGCGCGTTCCTCGAAAAGACGGACAACCCAGCGTGGGAGGACGCACTGCTGGGGTGGCTGTCGTGATTGAAGCCCACCATCTCACCAAGCGCTATGGCACGGCGACTGTGGTCGATGACCTCTCGTTCACGGTTCGGAGTGGGTCCATCACCGGGTTTCTCGGACCGAACGGTGCCGGAAAGTCGACCACTATGCGATTGATCTTAGGACTCGACCGTCCCAGTGAGGGCGTCGCCCTCATCGACGGCGAACGATTCCACAGTCTCCCTACGCCTGCTCGAACTGTCGGTGTCATGCTTGAGTCGGGTAGTCGGCAACCTCGTCTTTCCGCCCGCGCTCATCTGTCCTGGCAAGCCAAAGCAGCACGTCTCCCATCGTCACGAGTCGACGAGGTGCTCGAACTGACCGGACTCGCCGAGGCAGCGCGGAAGGAACTTCGCGATCTTTCACTGGGAATGCGCCAACGCCTCGGGATCGCGTCGGCGCTCCTGGGCGACCCCACACATCTGATTATGGATGAGCCGATCAATGGACTCGACCCTCAAGGCGTGCTGTGGGCCCGGTCGCTGTTCCAAGAGCTGGCAGCACAGGGGCGCACGGTGTTCATCTCCAGCCATCTTCTGTCCGAGATGGAAGCAGTCGCTGATCGAATCATCGTCATCGGCCAGGGGCGTTTGATCGTTGACTCCACGATGGACGATCTTCAGCATCAGGCTCGATCCAGTCACACCATCGCTGTATCTCCACAAGCTCTCGAACTCACACAAATTCTTGAGAAGGACGGTGCAAGGGTGGACGTGGCCGCAGACGACGAGAACAGAAGAACCCTGAATATCCAAAATCGTACGGCATCTCAGGTCGGAGAGATTGCCGCGAAGAACGGTCTCTCTCTTCATCGACTTGTCCAAGAGAAGTCAACGTTGGAACAGGCATTCATGCATCTGACGGCGGGAGCCCTCGAATATCAAGGCACAGGCCACAAGCCGCCGAGAGCACCCGTTGCCTCGACTGATAAGGATGGAGGCATCAAATGACCAGTTCTATCGAAGACAAGAAGAGGGGACTCCGCCCCCGATTGCTCGACTGCCTGACGAGCGAAATGGTCAAGGCTCTGAGCACCAAGTCGACGAGTGTCACTCTCGCGATCTCAATCGGAGTCTCCTTGTCCGTCACCGCGCTCATCAGTGTGTTCAATGACGGCAGCGCAGATCCGCTGTCGCTCAGCTTGATCGGCCCTTTCCTCGGGACATGGCCTTTGGTCGTCCTGGCTGTCAGCATCGTGGCAACAGAGTATTCGACCGACATGATCCAGCAGTCCCTTGTCGTGACGCCCCGACGCGGTCGACTCATCGCTTCGAAATTATTCCTTGTGACAGGTATCAGCCTGTTGGGAGGTCTGATTCTCGCTTTCCTGTGCCTTGCGTTGAGTCAGCTGATCCTCGCGGGGAGCGATAAGCCGAGCATAGGATTGGGTGATATTGAGACATTTCGAGCTGTCACCGTGACCGGTGCATTCGCCGTTGTCTACCCGTTGATCGCTGCGTGCCTCGCCTTCGTCACACGCAATGCAGCGGGTGCCGTCCTGCTCACTCTGTTGATCGCGTTTTTCCCAATGGTGATGGCCGAACTCGGGTCATCATGGTGGGCCGAGACCGCGGTGCGGTTCGCACCAGGTGGCCCCATGGAAAGTCTCACTGGCCAAGCACAGCCAGGAACCGTTGGATATATGGAGACCGGGCCAGCCGCACTGATCACAATTGCATGGCTCGTGGTGTTCGCCATTGCGGCATTCATCAGTCACATACGCCAAGACTCCTGAGCAGGGCCCCCTCTCCCCATGGAAGCGGATACAGGTCGCAATTCCGGGTGGCACACGGCAAGCTGGTATGACCGGCGCGGAGATCCGCGTCGGAAATTCCTACGTAGGGTCGACAAATGAGAGACATCATCGTCGTTGATTCTCATCGAGTCTCACACGAACGCTGGTTCGATGCCGGTGCGATGGCGGTTGCCGCCGTTATGGTCGCCGTGTGGGTGATCGACTCCAAACCCGAGCCGAGTTATGCTGGACCGTTCTTCTACATCGTGAGCTATACGATCGGACTCCTCAGCATCATTGCTCAGGCGTGGCGCCGCAAGTATTCCTGCATTCTGGCGGGCACTCTCATTGTCGGTTCAATCTTTCTGCCGGTGCTGTCCGGGCCCAGCCTTGTCGCTCTGTTCTCTGTTGCACGCCATCGGCCGTTGAAACCTACTATGTGGGTGACTGTGCTTGCCTTGGTCAGTGCTCCATTGCAGATTCTCGTGGGATCACCGCTCGCAGACAATGATTTCTGGAGAGGAGCCATACCGCTTCACCTAGGATGTCTTCTCGTCGTCGGGTGGGGCATGGCGATGCGCTCCCGCAGAGAGGTAGTACGCTCGCTCCAGGAACGTGCGGAAGGCTTGGCTCGGGAGCGAGATCTCGTGGCTGATTGGGCCCGACGTGTTGAGCGGGAGGAGATCGCCCGCGATATGCATGACTCGCTGGCTCACCGTCTGTCCCTCATCAGCATGAGTGCCGGGGCTTTGCATTATCGACAAGAGGAGATCCCCTCCGACTTGGCAGACCTTGCAGCGACGTTGCAGAAGAATTCCACCAGTGCCCTGGCAGAGCTGCGGTCTGTCGTAGGTGGAATTCGTTTAGGAAGAGCCGACGAATGCGCTTCTGCTATAGATCCTGGACAATTCAGCGTCGCGGATCTCATCGCGGATTCGCGCGCATCAGGGCAAGACGTCAAAGCTGAAATCTCGCTGGCTCCAGACCTTCCCCCGAGCATTGCACGCATCTCCTACCGAACGGTTCAGGAGCTTCTGACCAATGCACGCAAACACAGTCCCGATCATTCCGTCACCCTCGCCATGACGGGAAACCCTGAGTCAGGGCTTTCGATTCTGTCGACGAATGGACTGGAGAGCGGGACTGATGGGAACCCATTGGGAGGATTCGGTCTGCTGGGAATGGCAGAGCGCGTCAAAGTTCATGGCGGTCGGCTGTCCGCGGGTCGTACGGTTGCCGGTCGGTTTGAAGTAGAAGTCTGGCTCCCTTGGAAGGAGGACTGATGGAGCGTCCAGGAACTCCGATCACCGTAGCTGTCGTTGATGACGACCCCTACGTGCGATCGGCTTTGACTGCTGTCCTGTCTGCGACAGACGGATTGTCTCTGGTGGGCTGTTTCAGCGATGGGCTGGAGGTCGTCGAATTCGGTCCCAGGGATGTCGACGTGGTTCTCATGGATATTCGAATGCCTCAGATGAACGGTATCCGAGCTACCGAGGAGCTCAAACGACACACCGAGTCACCAGCGGTCATCATGCTCACAACCTTTCATCTCGATGAGGAGGTCACTGAAGCTCTTCGCGTTGGAGCGACCGGTTATCTGATGAAGGACACGGCGCCCACCGAGCTGGTGGAAGCCATTCGCAAAGTCGCACGCGGACAGACGATTCTCTCGTCGTCTGTGACTCGGCAGCTGATCGATCTGGTGCGTTTCAATGCTGATCGGCGGCAAGTCGCTCGGCAGCGGCTTGAGACGTTGACGCCACGAGAGTTGGAAGTCGCCGTCGCGATCAGCACCGGACAAGCCAATTCTGAAATCTCTCGGGAACTGTACATCTCCGTCCCTACTGTCAAAGCCCAAGTCAGCAGCATCTTCACCAAGCTTGGTGTGACCAGCCGATTGCAGATAGCGCTCATCGTACGCGACGCTCAGGCAACGCAATGAGGAATTACTCGTGCGGATCCTCGAATCGCGTGGCCGACATACCTGCGGTTGGTCTTGAAAATCCTGAACAGTACCTGACTTCCGCCTTACAGGGGGATGGGTTCTTTCTGCTTCGAGCGGCAGACACGCTATCGTGGCGTCGTGCCCACACGAGATCACCGCCTAGACCGCGCCAAAGGCATCCTCATCTTCGCTGTCGTGCTCGGCCACCTGCTGGCCAGGACGCACCCATGGGAAGATGGCGTTCTCAGCGCGCCGATGTACCTCATCTATTCGTTCCACATGCCGGCATTCGTGTTCCTGGCCGGGATCACAGCGAAGTCGACGCGACTTCCCGAACGAGTACTGACCTTCTTCGTACTGCTGTTCACTGTACTGCCCCTGATGTGGGGGTTCATGTGGTTCGTCGGTCTCGAACCTGACTACAGCTTCCTGACACCGTTCTGGTACACATGGTTCCTGCTGTCGATGGCGTACTGGATGATCACCGTGCCGTTCATCGAGCGTTTCCCACGGACCGTTCTGGTCACCTCGGTGGTGGTGGGGCTCTTCGGCGGCATCCTGCCGATCCTCGATACGGAGCTCTCAGCATCGCGGTCCATGATCTTCTGGCCCTTCTTCGTCGTCGGCAAGCTCTACGGCAAACAGATCCTCAACTGGGCGGGCAGTCTGCGCACCTGGCAGAAGCTGTTCTTCACCGCGGCGGCCCTTGGCTCTGTGGGCTACTTCTACCTCGACCAGGTCGACTACCACTGGTTCTACGGCAGCCTCAACTTCGCACATTTCAATGTCAGCGTCCCCGAAGGCGTCGGCCTCCGGCTCATCATCAACATCGGGTCCGTGCTTATGACGCTGATGCTGCTCATGTGGGTCGGTGAAAAGGACAACATCATCGCCAAGATCGGCCGGCACAGCCTCGCGATCTACGTCATCCACGGGTTCGTGGTCCGTGGTCTCCAGCCGGTTCTAGACGACAGCCAGGATGCGCTCAGCACCCCCATCGTCCTCGCGATCTGCCTGGCCTTGGCCCTGCTCACCACCTTCCTGCTGTCATGGTCACCCATCGAACGAGCGCTGCGCTGGTATTCATCGACTGTCACCAAGCTGCTGCTCATGCCGTTCGCGCAATTGGGTTCGCAGCCCGGCAAGCATTCGGACAAGGCTTCGTCGTAGGGCTCTGTCCCAGGCCCCTTTCCCAGGGCCTTGTCCCAGCGATTCGCGACCGCTGTGTAAGCGATTCTCAACCGCTGCATAGCGCCATGAGGCGTCTGATTCGCTGAGAATGACTCCGAGTGTCATATGACTCTTTTATGTCATTGTGACGTCGGCAACTCCTTCCGAGATGGTTGGATGCGGAGAGTTCGGGTTCTCAGCCTGAGCGAGTTCAATCGCCTGTCCTCTACCTTCCATACGGAGAGCACTCATGACCAGCAACGCTCTGACCCAACGCCTCGACGCCGGACCTGTCATCTGCGCCGAAGGATTCCTGTTCGAACTCGAGAAGCGCGGCTACCTGTCCGCTGGAGAATTCGTGCCCGAGGTCGCGCTCGAATTCCCTGACGCCCTGCGATCCCTGCACGTGGATTTCCAGCGCGCAGGCTCGGACATCGTCGAGGCCTTCACCTACAACGGCCATCGCGAGAAGATGCGGGTCATCGGCAAGGAAGATCTCCTCGAACCTCTCAACCGCTCGGCCCTGCAGATCGCCCGCAGCGTTGCCGACGCCAAGCCCGGCAACTTCATGGCCGGGAACATCTCGAACTCCAACATCTGGGACCCAGAAAGCCCTGAGCGTCAGTCCGAGGTCCGTGCCATGTTCACCGAAATGGTCGGTTGGGCTGTCGACGAAGGTGCTGACCTCATCATCGGTGAGACCTTCTACTTCGCAGGTGAGGCCATCGCCGCAGCCGAGATCGCCAAGGCCAGCGGCCTGCCCGTCGTCCTCACGCTGGCTCCCATGGCCTTCCAGGAGATGGCCGATGGCGTCGGCATTGTGGAGACTGCGCAGAAGCTCGAACAGCTGGGCGTCGACGTCGTCGGCCTCAACTGCTTCCGCGGACCTGCGACGATGCTGCCGTGGCTGAAGGAGATCCGCGCGGCGGTGTCCTGTCACGTCGGTGCCCTGCCCATCCCCTACCGCACGACGCAGGAAGAGCCCACATTCTTCAACCTCTCCGACCCCCGCGCCGAGGTGCCTTCCCCGCACAATCGCACCTTCCCCACCGCTCTCGATCCGCTACAGACGAACCGCTACGAGATCGGCGCGTTCGCGAAGGAAGCCTATGGCCTGGGCGTCAACTACATCGGCGTGTGCTGCGGGGCTACCCCGATGCACATCCGTGAAGTCGCCGAGGCGGTCGGGCTGACCACCGACGCCAGCCGGTTCTCGGAGAACATGAAGAACCACTTCATGTACGGCGACAACGAACGCCTCGCCGACAACGTCGTCGCCCTCGGCTCCACCGCCTGAGGCCAACAGTCAGCAGCACCGCGCGCCAGCAGCACCGCGCGCCCGTCGGCAGCGCGCCCCGCACCGGCAGCATCAAAGGTCTCCTGCCCAACGGGACGTTTCTGTGCTGAGAGCGTGCAGTGGAACTGCGGGTAGGAATGGTGGCCACGGGTAGGAACAATCGATTCCCCGCTGCGGTGGCCATCACGCACTGAGAGCGCCAAAGCTTCCCGTTGCACAGGGAGGTTTTGGCGCTCTCAGTGTGAGGCGAGGCTCTCGCAGCAGAACCCTGCGGGGTCAGCCCTGAGGCGTCACGCCGATCGAATCGAGTGCGGCTTCGAGGCGGGAGATGGTGCCGTCGATGTCGCCGAGTTTGTCGAGTCCGAAGAGTCCGATCCTGAAGGTCGAGAAGTCTTCCGGCTCATCACACTGCAGGGGCACGCCGGCCGCGATCTGGACGCCGGCTTCCTTGAAGCTCGCGCCGGTGGCCAGCTTCGGGTTATCCGTGTGGACGACGACCACGCTGGGCGAGGCGAACTCGGGTGCCGCGACCGAGGGCAGTCCACGATCGGCGAAGACCGTGCGGACCCGGTCACCGAGTTCGAACTGGGCGGCGGCGAGCTTGTCGAAGCCGCGTTCCTCGGTTTCGAGCATGAGCTTGGCGTTGTGCGCCAGCGAATCGGTCGGCATCGTCGCGTGATACGGCGCCCGGCCCTCTTCGTATTCGTCGGCGATGAACAGCCACTTCTTCAGGTCCATGGCGAAGCTCGACGAGGTGGATTCCTGGACGGCGGCACGGCCAGCTTCGCTGAGCATGACGTAACCAGCACAGGGTGAACCGCTCCAGCCCTTCTGCGGCGCGCTGATGAGGACGTCGACGCCCAGGTCGGTCTGTGAGGCCCACACAGCACCCGAGGCGATGCAGTCGAGGACGAAGACTCCGCCGACATTGTGGACGGCGTCGGCGACCTGGCGGATGTAATCATCGGGCAGGAGCATCCCGGACGCGGTTTCGACGTGGGGTGCGAACACGACGGCTGGGCGTTCGGCCTCGATCGCGGCGACCACCTCGGCGATGGGAGCAGGAGACCAGGCCGACTGGTGCTCATCACTGCTCGGCGATGCCTTGAACACGGTGGTCTCGCTGGCGATGTTCCCGGCGTCGAGGATCTGTGACCAGCGGAATGAGAACAGTCCGTTGCGGACCACGAGGCACTTCCTCCCGGTCGCGAGCTGCCGGGCCACGGATTCCATGGCGTAGCTGCCGCCACCGGGGACGATGGCCACGCTGTGAGCGTCGTAGGCCTCGCGCAGGACGCGGTTGATGTCCTGCATCACGGAGACGAATCGTCCCGACATGTGGTTCAAGGATCGGTCGGTGAAGACCACCGAGTATTCGAGCAGGCCGGCGGGGTCAACATCTTCGTGTGGCAAAGTCATGTCTCCAACATTGCCACGTTCATGAGATTTGGGCCACTACCGCCCAACTGCAGAGACGTCGCCCCTCAATGCAGAGGCTCAGGCCCTCATAGAGTCACTTCGCTGCGGTCACCGGACCACAGCGTGTGGAAGGTCCCGTCCCGGTCCGTGCGCCCATAGGTATGCGACCCGAAGAAGTCCCGCTGACCCTGCACCAGCGCGGCCGAGGCCCGCGAGGTACGGATGCCGTCGAAGTACGCCAGCGCCGAGGCAAGTGCTGGGATCGGAACACCGTGCACGGCGGCATCGGCGACCGTATCCCGCAAGGCCTGCTGTCCTGCGTTGAGTGAATCCTGGAAGTAGGGATCGGCCAGCAGCGAGCTCAGCGCCGGGTCCGCCTCGTAGGCTTCGGTGATTCTGTCGAGGAACCGGGCACGGATGATGCAGCCTGCCCTCCAGATCCTGGCGACCTCGCCGAGTTCGGTGTCCCAGCCGTATTCCTGTGCGCCCGCAGCGATCTCGTGGAAGCCCTGCACATAGGCCAGGATCTTTCCCGTGAACAGTGCCTGGCGCACGTTCTCGATGACCTTGTCACGATCGACGGGCGCCGAGGCGGCAGTCGAGGGGCAGTCCAACGTCGTCCCCGAGGAACGGAGGACGGAGGCCGAGGAGAGAGATCTGGCCGCGACCGCCTCGGCGATGGTGGCGACGGGAACACCCAGGTCGAGTCCGGTCTTCACGGTCCACCCCCCGGTCCCCTTGGCTCCGGCAGAATCGGCGACGATATCGACGAACGGCTGGCCCGTGGCTTCGTCGGTGTGGTCTAGGACCTCGGCGGTGATTTCGATGAGATAGGACTCCAGCTCTCCCCGATTCCATTCCCGGAAGACCTCGGCGATCTGGGACGGGGTGAGCCCGAGCCTGGTTCGCAGCAGCGCGAAGGCCTCGGCGATGAGCTGCATGTCGGCGTATTCGATGCCGTTGTGGATCATCTTGACGAAGTGACCGGCCCCATCCGCGCCCACATGGGCGATGCACTCCAGCTGGTTCGCCCGTTCGCCTCGCCCGTCGGCGGGTTCGGCATTCCCATCGTCGGGTTCGGCACGAGCGGCGATGGGTTCGAGGATCGGTCGCAGCCTCGACCATGCGGATTCGGTGCCGCCGACCATCATCGACGGGCCTTCGAGGGCACCGACCTCTCCCCCCGAGATGCCGACACCGACGAATTCGATACCGGACTCGGCGACAATCTCACCGCGGGTCATGGTGTCGGTGAACAGCGAATTTCCGCCGTCGACGATGATGTCTCCGGGTTCGAAGACCTGGACGAGATCGTTGATCGCCGAGTCCGTGGCCTTGCCCGCATTGACCATGAGGATCGCCACGCGCGGACCCGAGAGTCTGTCGGCCAGATCCGCCGGTGAGGAGGCGACGAGGAAGTCCGCCTCGGGGTGCTCAGCCGCTACGCCATGAGCTCGGTCGACGTCGCGGTCGTAGATGGCCACACGTGCGCCCGACCGGTCGGCCAGGTTCCGGGCGAGGTTTCGTGCCAGGTTCGAGCCCATCACTCCGGTGCCGATCACGCCCACTTCCGCGGTCATACCCATTCCTCTTCCTCGTGCCTGATGCTCGCGCCTGGCGGCTGCGCCTCACAGTACTGCCTGACAACACATGTCCAGGTTGACAGGTGCACCCGTCTCATTTAAATTTTTATAAATCTGATTTAATGAGTGCAGTTTAGCAATGTCATCATATTTTTACGAGAGGCCGATTGAGATGGACCTTCCCCCGCTTGTCATCATGGGGGTGTCCGGCACAGGGAAGACACTGATCGGCCGTCGCTTGGCTGCAGAACTCAAGCTCGCCTTCGTCGACGCCGATGACCTTCACAGCCCGGACAACAAGGCGAAGATGCACGCTGGGGTCCCTCTCACCGATGAGGACCGATGGCCGTGGCTGAGGAACGTGGCGAACGAGCTGAGCGCGACCCCGCCGCCCGTCGTCGCCTGTTCCGCACTGCGACGCAGCTACCGGGACTATCTGCGGGAGCAGGCCCCGGACACCTTCTTCGTCCATCTCACCGGGGACCGCGAGATCATCGTCGAACATCTCGCGCGGCGTTCGCATGAGTTCATGTCGCCGACTCTCATCGACTCGCAGCTTGAAACCCTGGAGGCCCTCACTGTCGAGGAAGCGCATTTCCTCGCTCCCATCAACCTCTCCCCCGCCGAGGTGTGCCGATACATCATGGAACGCCTCCCCTTTGCCGACTGACCCCTGCCCCGTGTCACCTGACCATTGCCGAACCTCAAGGAAGAGGAAATCGTGACCGAGATCGACCTCAACTGGACGCTGTCCGCCCCCGCACTGCTCGTCATCGCCGCCGCAGCCATCGCCGTGCTGTTGGTCCTCATCATCCGCTTCAGACTGCATGCCTTCATCGCACTCGTCATGGTCAGTGTGCTCACCGCCCTGGCCTCAGGCATCTCCCCCGGCGACCTCGTCCCGGTCATGTACGACGGCTTCGGCTCCACTCTGGCCAGCGTCGCACTCCTCGTTGGCCTCGGCGCCATGTTGGGTCGGATGCTCGAACTCTCCGGCGGGGCACAGGTACTCACGGATGCGCTCATCAAGGTCTTCGGGGAGAAACGGGCGCCCCTGGCTCTGGGCCTGACCTCGCTGCTGTTCGGGTTCCCGATCTTCTTCGATGCCGGTTTGGTCGTCATGCTGCCGATCATCTTCACAGTGGCCAAGCGCCTCGGCGGCTCTCTGCTGCTCTATGCCATGCCATCGGCGATCGCCTTCTCGGCCATGCACATCTTCGTACCGCCGCATCCCGGGCCTGTGGCGGCATCGGGCCTGCTGGGTGCGAACGTCGGCCTCGTCCTCATCTGCGGTCTCATCATCGCTGTTCCCGCCTGGTACCTGTGCGGGTATCTGTTCGGCCTCTTCGTCGGCAAACGCGTCGACGTCCCCGTCCCCTCACTTCTGGCACATGACCCGGCCGAGGAATTCGCAGATTTCAGGTCCTCACCGAAACTCTCAACGGTCCTGTTCCTACTGGCTCTGCCGCTCGTGCTCATCTTCCTCAACACCGGGCTCGACTTCGCCGGTGAGGCCGGCTGGGTCGACGCCGAGTCCACTGCGATCACCTCCTTGCGGATGCTCGGTGAAACTCCCATCGCCCTGCTCATCACTGTCTTGGCGGCGATGTGGCTGCTGGGGTGGCGCAAGAAGAAGGGCGTCAGCATGGTCGAGAACATCGTCGACTCTGCTCTGGGCCCGGTCTGCTCGATCATCCTCATCACCGGAGCCGGCGGCATGTTCGGCGGTGTGCTGCGAGCCAGCGGGATCGGTGATTCCATCGCGGACTCCCTGGCGGCGTTGGGGCTGCCGGTCATCGTGGCCGGATTCGTCATCGCAGCGATCGTGCGCGTCGCCCAAGGCTCGGCGACGGTCGCACTCACGACCGCTGCGGCCCTCATGCAGCCAGTTGTCGTCGGCAACCCGGACTTCTCGAGTCTGCAGGTCGTCGCCATCGTGCTGTCCCTGGCGGCGGGCTCCGTGGTCGCCAGCCATGTCAACGATTCAGGCTTCTGGCTCGTCTCCCGGTTCTTCGGTATGGATACCAAGACCACGCTGAAGACCTGGACCGTGGGCCAGACCATCCTCGGTCTCGTCGGATTCGCCTACAGCCTCGCCCTCTATGGAGTCGCGAGTACGTTCTGATCCCTGCATTCGGATCAGGCCGCAAGGATCAGTACGTCCTGAGGCGGGGCTGCCCCTCCCAGGCGTCTTCCATCTCGGTGAATGCTCGATCCATCATCTTCGTCATCGCGGCATGAGCCCGGTCGGGGTCCCCGTTGCCGATGGCATCGGCGACATCGAAGTGCCATTGCAGCGCATCCGGATGGGGGTATTTCGGCATCAGACCGGCCTGGGTGCGACCGCGCAGGATCTCGGCGACGACGGTGTCGAAGGAGGCGAAGAGTTCATTGCCTCCGGCTCGCAGGACTGCGCGATGGTAGGCGATGTCGACGTCGAGCACTGCTTCCACATCGCCCTTGCTTCCGCTGGCGCGCATTCTTGCGGCCAATCGCATGATCTCCTCGGCCGCATCGACTGAGGCGTGGATCGCAGCAAGGTACGCCGCCTGCGGTTCGATGGCGACCCGCAGTTCCGTCAGCGAGCGCAGCTGCACGGCCGGAGTGGCGACCATTCGCCAGCGCACCACCAGCGGATCGAGGATGGTCCATTCCTGCATCGACAGAATCACCAAGCCCAGGCGACGGATCGGTTTGACCATCCCCAGGGACTCCAGGACGCGCACCACTTCGCGCACCACAGACAGCGACACCTCGTAGCGCACGCGCAGCTCCTCGGCCCTGATGACCGTCCCCGGCGCCAGGGCGCCGGTGACGATGTCCGTGCCGACGGCGTTGAGCAGGCTCTCATGGAGATTGCCACCGGCTGTGCGACCGCCTATCGGCTGGTTGACTGCAGGCCCTGTGCTCGGATCCTCTACGTCAGCCATCAGTGGTGATCGATGACGTGGGCGCCGGGGGCCGGACCTGTGGTCCGCAGTGCCTCCTTGACTCCGCGCGTGGCCTGGAGCAGAACCGCAAGGTCGAGTGCATGGTGGGCGTCGCGGGCGAGGAAGCCGATCGTCGGGCCCGAGCCGCTGAGCAGGGGCAGGAGTGCACCGGCGGCACGGCCGGCCTCCATCACCTCGGCGAGTTCGGGCATAGCTGAAATCGCGGCATCGGTGAGGTCGTTCGCGGCTGCCGAAGCCAGGCTGTCCGGGTCACCGGCGGCGAGCGCGGTGAGGACCTCGGCTGGCACTTCGGCAGGCTCGGGGTCGGGTGTGAGCTCATCGAATCGTGCGTACATCGCCGGTGTGGACAGCTGCCCCGCCGAGGTGGCCATGACCCAGTGGAATGAGCCGCGGGTGAGGACGGGGCTGAGTTTCTCCCCGCGTCCGTGGCCGATCGCCGTTCCTCCGTGGAGGAGGAAGGCGACGTCGGCGCCGACGGCGACCGCGCAGTCGTGGAGGATCGACTCCTCGACTCCCCCGAGTAGGTGGGCGGCACCGCACAGCGCCGCGGCCGCGTCGGCCGATCCGCCGCCCATGCCGCCTGCGACGGGCACCTGTTTGTCGATGACGATGTCGAGGTCGCGCAGCACGTCGACATCACGTTCGTCTTCGAGCGCCGTGATGAGAAGATTGATGGCCTTACGGGCGAAGTTCGAGTCGTCATGGGGAACGTCGGCGTCTCCGTACCGACCGCCCACGACGATCGAACCGCTGCCGCCGGGGATGAGAGTCACGGTCTCATTGAGGTTGAGTGCTTGGAACACGGTGGCGAGTTCGTGGTATCCGTCATCGCCTGCCCCACCCACGCCGAGGTGGACGTTGATTTTCCCCGGTGCCTGCACCTTCACCGGTGTCTGGGTCGTGGGACGCGAGTGCAGCTGGGCGCTCATGATTGTGGGCTTTCCTGAGCTTCGGTGCCCTCCGCTGCAGTACCCGCTTCTGCGCCGGCCGCCGCGAGTCGTTCGAACTCGGTGACACCAAGGGCTTCGCCGCGCGTCTTCGGGTCGATGTCTGCGGCGCGCAGCAGGTCTTCGGCTTGCTGAGGGCTGCCAGCCCAGTTCGCCAGGGCCGCGCGCAGGGTCTTGCGTCGTTGGGCGAAAGCCGCGTCGACGACACTGAAGAGGCGACGACGCTGTTCGGGGTCACGGTGGGTGCGAGTCACGTCGATGTGGACGAGACCGGAGTCGATGTTCGGTGCCGGCCAGAACACGTTCTTGCCGATGCGTCCGGCCAGGGTGACGTCGCCGTACCACTGAGCCTTGACGCTGGGCACACCGTAGGTGCGTGATCCGGGGCCGGCGGCGAGGCGTTCGGCGACTTCGAGCTGGACCATGACGAGCACGGTCTTGAGGCTCGGGAAGATCTCGAGGAAATGCAGCAGCACCGGCACCGCGACGTTATAGGGCAGGTTCGCGACCAGGGCATCGGGTGCCGTCGGCAGCTCGGTGACCCTGAGCGCATCGGCGTTGACGAGCTCGAAGTTCGCAGGCTCGTCAGAAGCGGCCGTCTGCCCGTATTTCTTCACCGTCGCCGGCAGCCGTGCGGCCAGGACCTCGTCGATCTCCACAGCCGTGACATGATGCCCGGCTTCCAGCAGACCCAATGTCAGCGAGCCCAGGCCGGGGCCGATCTCGACCACGCTGCTGTGGTCCTGAAGCTTCGCGGACGTGACGATCGAGCGCACGGTATTGGGGTCGATGACGAAGTTCTGCCCCTTCTGCTTAGTCGGGCGCAGACCGATGTCGGAGGCGATTTCGCGAATGTCGCGTGCGGTCAATAACGTCACAGCAGACAACTTACAGCACTCGTTCGCAGGCACAATCACCGAACGCCCCTGTCGCCATTTCCTTATACTCCTGCAACATCGTCAGTCATGTGGCTAAGCGGTGACTGCCATACGACCGATACGACTAAGAACCGTCGACCATACATCCGAGACGCACCAGTCATCGGACCGGCACCAGGACGATAGGGTGAACAGTATGGATCCGCAGACACTCACCGAACTCCTTGACGTTTCCGTGCTCGACCGGCTCGACGGGATCGAGGACCTACCTGCGGACGAGCTTGCCCGATCGGCAGCTCTGCGCAAGGAGGGCTATTCCGCCGAGGTGACCGCCGGACTGCTGACTCAGGCACAGCTGCGTAAGGACGCCGTGAAGAAACTCGGCCCCTTCGCAGAGGACATGCTGTTCACACGCGATGGTCTGGCCCAAGCCACACGACTGCCCGTCGCCGCCCACCATGCCCGCCGCCTCCTCGGCGAGGGCAAGGACACCCGTGGCAACACAAACACCAATGACGATCAGAGCACCGATGCCGCAGCGGCCGACTCCGCACCCACGATCGCGGATCTGGGCTGTGGGATCGGCGCCGACTCCTTCGCCTTCGCCGGGATGGGCGCCCAGGTCACCGCGGTCGACGCAGACGAGGTCACCGCCGCGATCGCCAGCTTCAACCTCCGCCACCTGGGCAATGCCAGCGTCGAGCATGCCCGCGCAGAGGACGTCGACACCGCCGCATTCGACGCCCTGTGGTTCGACCCTGCCCGCCGCACGGTCGGCAAGGGCACCAAGGGCGGTTCCACCGCACGCATCTTCGACCCCGAAGACTTCTCCCCCTCCCTGTCCTGGGTCATCGACAAGGCGCTCGCGGCGAAATCCGCGGGCGTCAAGCTCGGACCGGCACTCGATCACGGCCTCATTCCCGATGAGGCCGAGGCGCAATGGGTCTCCCACCTCGGCGAGGTCGTCGAGGTCTGCCTCTACTTCGGCGAGGCCCGGCAGCGCCCCGGACGCAGCGCCCTCGTGATGGGTGATCGCACCCTCTTGGTCCACGAAGATGATCTGCCAGAGGACGATGAGGACGGTGTCGGCGAACTCGGCCAGTACCTGCTGGAACCCGATGGAGCGATCGTGCGCGCCGGACTCGTCACTGCACTGTGCGGACCGTTACAGGCTCGTCGCGTCCACCCGAAGATCGCCTACCTGACCACGGACGTCGACCCCAGCGGACCTGCCTCGGCCGGGGTCACCTCCTATGAGGTCACCGATGTGCTGCCGGCAAAGATCCCGAGCCTGCGCAAGGCCCTCATCAGCCGCGGCATCGGCTCGGTCGTGATCAAGAAACGCGGAGCTGATATTGTTCCAGACCAGGTCAGGCGTCAGCTCAAACTTCCGGCAGGAGACAAGGCGACACTGGTCTTCACGCGCCTCGGCGATCGCCATGTCGTCCTCCTGACTCAGCCCTGCTGAACCGACTCCCCCGCACACCGCCCTCGATCCCACCTCACTAGGAGAATCCCCATGAACCGCTCCGACGTTCTCATCACCGCCGACGAACTCCTCGCCCGCCTCTCCGACGACGGATCCACGCCGAGGCTGCTCGACGTCCGCTGGACACTGCAGAAGCCCGATGGCCGAGACGACTTCGCCGCCAGGCACATCCCCGGAGCCATCTACGTCGACATGGACACGGAACTCGCCGCGCGCTCGGATCACGACCCAACCAAGGGCCGTCACCCGCTGCCGTCTGCCGAAGCGTTCCAGGAGCAGGTCCGGACCTGGGGCATCGACCAGCTCACCGAGGTCGTCGTCTATGACGATAATTCCAGCCTCGGCGCTGCCCGAGCATGGTGGCTGCTGCAGTGGGCGGGAATGAAGGCACGTGTCCTCGACGGCGGTCTGAACGCATTCGTTGCAGCCGGAGGCGAGCTGACCGCAGGAGCCTGTGACCCCGTACAACCGAGCACCGTCACGATCACTCCCGATTCGATGCCCGTCCTCGACGCCGATGCTGCCTCAGCGTGGACCGGAGTCCTGCTCGATGCCCGCGCCGGTGAACGCTTCCGCGGAGAAACCGAACCGCTCGACTCCCGGGCCGGCCACATTCCCGGTGCCAGGAGCGCCCCGGCCGCTGAGAACACCGCCGATGGAAAATTCGTCGACGAGGAGAGTCTGCGTACGCGCTTCTCAGACCTCGGTGCGCTCGATCAGCCCGTCGGCGTCTACTGCGGCTCCGGCGTCACCGCCTGCCACAATGCTCTGGCGCTGGCGAGCCTCGGTGTTGAGACGAGCCTTTACCCGGCCAGCTGGTCGGGATGGTCCTCCGACCCCGCCCGCCCGGTCGCCACCGGGAGCTGAGACTCGCAGCGCGAGCCTGACAGCCCGCCCGCTGTACCCGCCTCACCTGCGGGCGCCAGCTCGCGAACAGGAGTGCCATCGCCAACGGTTGGTAAGCTCGTCTCGATCCGGTCGCTCAGATCGAGACGAACTTACCAACCGTTCTCCCAGCGCCGCACGGTCGCAGCGCCTCACGGTCGCAGCGCCTCACGGTCGCAGCGCCTCACGCTCACCGCACGGTTCGCGTGCTTGTCGCACACTTCGCGTACTCGCCACACTGTTCTTGCGGTCGCCACACTGTTCGCGAGGCCGTAGAAAAGTCATGGCGAAAGTGTCATCTTCGAGTTGTCATACAGACCTATTCGTTACATAAGCCCATCGACCATGACGAGAGATGGGTCATATCTATGCTGGAAACCTACGCCGAAACAAGCAACTGTTACAAAAACTTTGGTACTCAATAAGCCTCTGACCAGCATCTTCGTAAACGATCACGACAAAACCCCGTCTAATATAACGAAAACGTGACATTGGGTCACTGATTGGTTACAGTTGTGAAGGTCGGTCGCGAAAGTGCCGGCTTCACAGCGAGAACCGCACGCCACGCTCGATGTGAAATCTCTACGGACCACAGTGGCGGTTGGGAATCTTCCAATAGGTGACGAGAGGAAAACGTGGCAACTAAGCAGCATGGCCGCCGCGCCGCAGAAGCTAAGGTCAAGACCCCTTTGACCGAACTGACCGATATCCTGAGTGCCAATTCCGCCGTCTTCGGACGTCGCGCAGCCGTTGTTGCTGCCAGCGGTGGCCTGCTCACCGCAGCTGTCCTCCCGGCAGCCGGACAAGGAGCCGATGACAACGTCGCAGTCTCCGCTGAGTCAGACGCTCAGACACAGGTTGAGTTCAAGAATCAGACGGCGACCGTCGACGCTGGCGAGGGTTCGTCATCTAAGGACAAAGACAAGAAGCAGGGCGCTTCATTCGGCGCAGAAGTCGAAAACGTCACTGCTGAGGCAGCTCCTAAACCGAAGCCAAAGCCGAAGCCCGTCGAGACCGCCGAAGATAAGAGCGACGACGAAGCTGCACCGGCCCCGAAGCCCGCCGAGGACAAAGACGACTCTTCTGATTCCGCAAACACCGGTTCCTCGGACTCCGGTGACAAGGACAAGAGCAAAGACTCCGGCTCCGATGATGCCGGTTCGATCGACGGCTCCAAGGCCGAGCAGGTCATGGGCTGGGCAGCCAAAGGCGTCGGAACCCCATACGTCTACGGTGGAACCTCGCAGAGCGGCTGGGACTGCTCCGGTTACACCGCCTGGGTCTACAGCAAGGTCGGTGTGAACCTGCCTCGCCAGTCCGGTGCTCAGAAGGCTGCCGGCAAGGTCGTCTCGCAGTCTGAAGCCAAGCCCGGTGACCTCATCTGGCACCCCGGCCACGTCGGCATCTACGCCGGTGGCGGACAGATGTACGATGCCGGTTCCCCAGGTTCAGGCACCTCGAAGCGCAGCTACAGCTGGATGGGCAACGTCACTTTCATCCGCGTTCTCTGATCCAATACACATAAAGAAACCCTTCGTCCGGCTTGATGGTCCCAGCCGGATGAAGGGTTTCTTTGTGTCTGAACTCGGTTCCGCTGCTGTCCGAGGTCTCCGCTGCTGCCTGAAACCTCAGTTGCAGTCCGGAGCCTTATCGCTTCCCTCATAGTCGACAGGCAGTTTGCCTGAGGCACTGAGATCTCCCTTGAGCCATTTCGCCACGGCTTTCAGAGCATTGGGGTTGCTGTCATAGGCGGTAACCGCCGATTTTGCCGAGGTATTGCGCATCGTCCACGGTGCAGTAGTGCCCACCGCCACCTCGGCGGAGGTGTTCGGGCTCAGGCTCACACTCGTACCGCCGGACCCGACCTTCAGCCCCGCCTCCTTCGCCGCCTTGGTCAGCGCGGTCTTCTCCTTCTCGGCCCCGCCGACGATGGAGATGGAGTCGGTGCCCTCGAAGGAGCATTCGCCCTTGAGCACCGTCAGCGACTTCTCGGCCACATCGGTCAGAACCTTCTTCGGGTCCTCGGCACCGGCCGCCCCGGCGCCCTCAGAACCAGAATCCTCGGCGAGCGCCTTCTGAGTCTCGGCGGTGGCCAGCTGCATGGCAACCACGCGCTCGGCCTTCTTCACCAGATCGGCCTTCTTCAGGTCACCGTCCTTCATGGCCGTGACCACTGCTTGCTGGGCGGCGGAGGAATCCGGTGGCATCAGAGCGAGATCGGCACCGGCGGACAGGGCTTTGACCGTCTCTCCCCCATTCAGATTCTGGTTCACGGCCTTCATGTTGAGCGCATCGGTGATGATGACGCCGTCGAAGTCGAGGGTCTCCCGCAGCGAGGTGTAGGCGTTCTTGTTCAGCGTCGCCGGCGTCGTTTTCGCGTCGGGGAGGCCGATGTGTCCCATCATCACCATCGGAATGCCGGCCTTGACGGCGGACTTGAACGGCAGCAGGTCCGAGTCTTCGAGTTCCTTGATGTCCTTCTTCGACACCGGAAGGCTCTCGTGCGAGTCGACGTGGAGGCGACCGTGGCCGGGGAAATGCTTCGCGGAACTGGCGACACCGCCGAGGTGGTATCCGGTCACAGCCTGGGCGACGACCTCAGCGACGCCCTTGTGATCGTCCCCGGCCGAGCGCACGTTGATGGCCACGTCCTTCTCGCCGGTGGTGACATCAGCGTCAGGGGCGAAGTCGATCGTGAAGCCCAGGTCGGTGAGGTTCTGGCCCTGCACCTTGGTCGCGTTCTGCGTCAGCTCGGGATCTTGGGTGGCAGAGAGTGCCATCAGCGGTGGGAACGGAAGCGCACCGGTACTCAACCGCGACACCGGACCGCCCTCCTGATCGACGCCGATCGACACGGGCTGTCCCTTGGAGCGGGCACCGTCGACTGCCTCGGTGACGCCCTTGACCTGGTCAGATGTCGGATTCTCGGGCAGATTGTCGGCCATGATGATGACCCCGCCGAGGTGGTTGTTCTTAAGCATGCTGACCCCGGTCTGCGTGTCGGTGCCTGACCAGGTGCCGATGATGAGTGACCCAGCCAATTCCTCGGCGGAGAACGAATCGACGATTTTCTTCGCTTCGTCGGCGAAGTCCTCGGGGCTGATATCCGCGGGGTCGACGGCCTTGTCTGGTTCGGCCTTCTGCGCAGTTTGCGGGGAGCCGTCCCCCTCGGTCTTCTTCGGTTGCGGGTCGGAAGTTCCGCCGGAGCAACCAGTCAGGGCGAGTACGGCGGTCGCGGCGATGATGCCAAGTCTGGGGCGCATAGGCACCATGCTAATCGCCGAAGCTGAACCGACGAACTACGCCTGGCGGTGTGATTCGCTGCCGGCTCGGAGTCAGCTGGCCTCAGAGCGCTTCGTGGGCGGCGAGTCGTCGCACGGTCTCCTTCGCACCCTGTTCGTGCAGGGAGGCCAGCGCTGTCAGGTAGTGCCCAGTGAAGCGGGAGTCCTCGGCCAAGGGCCCGAAGAACTGTTCTTGCCGGACGAAGGCCAAAGCATCGGCCGCCTGTGAGTTCGCGACCTGCTGCAGCTGTGCGGCAAAACGGTCGACGATGGTGAACGGCGCTCCCTGCTCGTCGCTGCCCTCGGCGTAGCGGGCCCACGATGCGCAGATCGCAGCCGAGACCTCGACCGGTGCGCCGGAACCCAGATTGTCAGCGATGACGGGGACTAGCCATTTGGGGATGCGGTCGGAGGATTCGGCACCGAGTCGGGCCAGAGTGTCGCGGATCTCCGGATTGCTGAAGCGTTCGATGAGTGAGTCTTTGTACCCTTCGAGGTCGATGCCCGGCAGTGGTTCGAGGCTGGGCGTGCCTTCCTCATCCATGTATCTGCGCAGGTAGGAAGCGATATCCGAGTTCTCCATCGCTTCGTGAGCATAGGTGTAGCCGGCGAGGAGGCCGAAGTACGCCAGGCCCTGATGCCCGGAGTTGAGCAGGCGCAGCTTCATGTGCTCATAAGGTCTGACGTCGTCGACGACTTGGACGCCTGCCCGTTCGTACGTAGGCCTGCCTGCAGTGAACGCGTCCTCGAGCACCCACTGGAAGAAGGGTTCAGCGACCACGGGCCAGGCATCCTCGAGTCCCGCGTCCTCGCACAGCTCGGCCCGGTCGGCATCGGTGGTCGCCGGGGTGATCCGATCGACCATGGCGTTCGGGAACGCCACATGGGCATCAATCCAGTCCGCGAGTTCTGGGTCGACGAGGCGGGCGAAGGCACCGAACATCTTCTTCGCCACATGGCCGTTCTCCGCGATATTGTCACACGACTGCACGGTGAATGGGGGCACACCCGCGTCGCGGCGACGACGCAGGGCCTCGATGACATACCCGAAGACGGTACCCGGCAGCTGCCCCGCGGCCAGTGCTGCCACATCGGCGACGATCGTCGCGTCCTCGGAGATGAATTCCCCGGTCACCGGGTTGACGTTGTATCCGCCCTCGGTGACGGTGAGTGAGACGATGCGGATCTTCTCCTCACCGAGGAGGTTGATGAGCCCCTGCGGATCGTCGGGTCCGTAGCGGTAATCGATGATCGACCCGATCACCCGTCGTTGACGAGTGCCGTCGGGATGTTTGAGCGTCAGGGAGTAGAGGTGGTCCTGTCCGGCGAGCGCATCTCGCATGCGCACGTCGTGGGGCAGGACTCCGGCTCCCACGATTCCCCAGTCTGTGGCCTCTCCCGCGCTCATGAGGTCATCGAGGACCATTGCCATATGGGCCCGGTGAAAGCCGCCGACGCCGAAGTGAACGATGCCGGGAGTCACTGTGCTGCGGTCATAACCGGGTACAGTGACACCGCGTGCCGCAATCCGTTCAAGCGTCGATTCGCGCAGTGACAACAGATCAAGATCATCGTGTGCGCGGTCATCGCGTGCACGACCATCTTGTGCAGGGTTCGTGGCAGGTACAGCGTCTGTGGGTTTCATCATCTCTCCCCTGATCGTCGGTCGAGCCGGTCGGACATTCGGTTGAGCATCACTTCACTGCACCCATCGACAGACCCTGGACGAGTTTGTCCTGGGCGGCGATGCCCGCAACGAGCACCGGCACCGAAATGATCAGCGAAGCCGCGCAGACCTGGGACAGGAACAGTCCCTGGGAGGTGACGAAGCTGGTGAGGAACACGGGTGCCGTCGATGCCGCCGTCGAGGTCAGGACGTTGGCGAAGAGCAGTTCGTTCCACGAGAAGATGAAGCAGATGAGGGCTGTGGCCGCCAAACCGGGTGCGGTCAGGGGCAGCAGGATCTGCATGAAGACACGGGGAAGCCGGGCACCGTCGAGCTCGGCGGCCTCGAGCACCTCAACCGGCACCTCGGCGAGGAATGAGCGCATCATCCACACGGCGATGGGCATGTTCATCGCGGAGTAGATGATGATGAGCAGGAGCCAGGTGTCGAGGATGCCGAATGCCTGCGCGACCAGGTAGATGGGCAGCAGTCCCGCAACCATCGGCAGCATCTTGGTCGACAGCAGGAAGAACAGCACGTCTGACCAACGCTTGATCCGGCGAATGGCCAGCGAGTACGCGGCCATCGTCGACAGGACCAGCACGATGAGGGTCGAGACGATCGCCGCGACCGCGGAATTGATCAGCGCCGGCCAGGGGTTCGCACCGCTGCCTCCGCCGAAGAAGTTGCTGTAGGAGTCCAGGGTCAGGGGTGCGAAGAAGCTGGGCGGGTTCGTCGAGGCATCTGTTTCGGCATGCAAGCTGGTCAGCAGCATCCACAGCAGCGGGGACACGAAGAGTAGTCCCACGAGCCAAGCCAGGAGGCCGAGCAGAACTTTTCCGGTTCTGCCCTGCCCCGCACGCCTGGGCGCACTTGCCTTCTGACGCGGAGGACTGCCGTCTGCCGGGTCGGTGGTGGCCTGGCCGACAGGGTCTGCAGGCCCCGTGGATGCTGTCGATGCAGACATGTCTGAGGTGCTCATGAGTTCTCCTCCTTGAGCAGAGTGGACGCGGTTCGCAGTGCGAAGGTCGCGATGACAAGTGAGGCGATGACGACGATGACGCCGACGGCGGAGGCGACTCCGTAGTCTTGGGCAACGAAGAACTCCTGGTAGATGACATAGGGCAGGTTCGCGGTTCCGAGTCCGCCGGAGGTCATCGTGAAGACGGTGTCGAAGTTCTGCACGATGTAGATCGTGCCGAGCAGCGCCGCGAGTTCGATGTAGCGGCGCAGGTGCGGCAACGTGATGAATCGGAATGTCTGACCAGGTCCGGCACCGTCCACCAGAGCCGCCTCGTAGACGTCCATGGGTCGCGACTGCAGACCGGCCAGCATGATGAGCATCATGAACGGGGTCCACTGCCAGACGAGCACGATTCCGATCCCCAGCAGCGGGTGTGTGCTCATCAGGTCCGGCTGCGGCGCATTCTCACCGAAGACGGAGGTCAGCAACCCATTGACCAGTCCATAGGAGGGGTTGAAGATCGCATGTTTGAACAGCAGTGCCGCGGCTACGGGAACGACCAGGAATGGAGTGATCATCAGCGTGCGCACGAACCCACGTCCGATGAACTTGCGGTCGAGGAGAAGCGCGATGGCCAATCCCAGCACAGCCGAGACCAGCACAACAGAGACGGTCAGCCCCACGGTGACGAATACCGCACGCAGCAGATCCGCATTCGTGAAGACGGTGATGTAGTTCTGCAGGGTGCCGAAGCTGATGTCATCGGGGTAAGCGGCGTTCCATTTCATGAACGAGATGACGATCGTGATCGCGAACGGAATCTGCGTGACGAGGATGACGAAGATCAGAGCCGGCAGCATTGGGGCCCGCAGCGACCACCGCTTGCGAGCACTCGAGGATGCGGGGCTGGGCGAGGTGGGTGCGGGCGCTGCCCGAGTTCGGCGATCTTGCGCAGGAGCTGACATGGACGACCTCCGGTGATGGATGACAGTGGGTGGCAGTGTGGCCGGATGCTTGGGCGGAGACGCGATCGCCTCCGCCCAAGCCGCCTGAGTCACTTCTTGTACTTGTCTCCGACCTTCTCTGCTTCCTTCTGTCCCTTCTTCAGCGCCTTGTCCACTGTGGTGCGTCCGGCGATCGCCGAACTGATGTCCTCGGAGATGCCCGTCGCCAGATCAGCGAATTCGGGAATCGTCACGAACTGCACTCCGAGAGTCGGACGCGGCTGCACACCGGGGTTCTTCGGATCGGCCGAGTTGATGGCGTCCTCGGTCTGCTTGTAGAACGGTTTCGCGGCCTTCTGGTAGTCCTTGTTCTCGTAGGTCGAGGTGCGTTTGCCTGCGGGCACGTGCTGCCAGCCCAGTTCTTCGGCAACGGTCTCTTCATAGTCCTGCGACGAGGCCCAGGCGACGAACTGCTTTGCAGCATCCTGGTTCTTTCCTGCCTTCTGGATGCCCCAGGCCCAGGTGTAGAGCCATGAACTCGACTTGGTCTCCTTCACCGGAGCTGCGACGTATCCGACCTTGCCTTTGACCGGTGAGTCATCGGCTTCGAGGGTTCCCGTAGCCGCCGTCGAGTCGTACCACATCGCAACATTGCCCTGTTGCAGGTTGGTCAGGCATTCGGTGTATCCGGCCTGTGGTGCTCCTGATTCGCCGTGGTCGTTGATGAGATCGACGTAGAAGTTCGTCGCTTCTTTGAACTCTTTGGAATCAACCTGAGCGTCCCAGTTCTCATCGAACCAAGTTCCGCCGAAGGTATTGACCACGGTGGTCAGGGGCGCGAACATCTCGCCCCAGCCGGGCAGGCCGCGCAGGCAGATGCCTTTGGTTCCCTTCTCGGCACCGTCGACCTTCTTCGCCAGATCGGCGACCTCGTCCCAGGTGGGATTGTCCGGCATGGTCGCCTTCGCCTTTTCGAAGATGTCCTTCCGGTACATCAGGAAGGAACCTTCGCCGTAGAACGGCTCCCCGTAGATCTGGTCCTCATAGGTCATCGATTCGGCCATCGGCGCGAGGATGTCGTCCTGGTCGAACCCCTTGGCATCGACGACCCCCTCGTCCATCGAGGTCAGCCACCCGTTCTTGGCGTATGTCGGGACTTCGTAGTTCGACATCGAGGCCACATCGTAATTGCCCGCCTGGGCGGAGAACTCCTGACCGATCTTGGCGCGGACCTCGTTCTCCGGCAGCACCGTATAGTTGACCTTGATGCCGGTGTCCTTGGTGAAATGATCCGCGGTGAGCTTCTGCAGGTCCTGCATCTGCGGATTATTGACCATGAGTACGTTGACTTCTTCGTTTCCTCCGCCGCTCGAACTGCCTCCGGCGCCACCACACCCTGCGAGTGTGAGTGCTCCGACCACTCCGATGGCCGCCGCTGTGACAGCCCGGCTCGTGATCTTCTGCTTCATCGTGATTACCTTCCCTCGCCATTGCGGGATTACTGCCCGCCCTCGGGTGTGCTTGAAGAAATACATATGAGCATCAGTGCTCACATGTGCAATACTGTGTCATGATTTAATCAGATGTGCAATAGATCACAGATGAGCGGCGACGTGGCCGCAATCGACTCGAGAGGAGGGCCATGAGCACAGCACCCACCGCCAGACACCGCCGGTTCCTGGCTCAGCTGGCCAGAGAGCACTATGTTCAGGGCCGTTCGAAGGTGGAACTGGGCAAGGCCCACGGACTCAGCCGATTCCAAATCGCTCGCCTGCTGCAAGAAGCCGTCGACAATGGAGTCGTCACGATCACAATCGAAGCCGATGCCGGCGCCGACGAGGGCAGAGCCGAAGCGCTCGCGGCGACACTTGGCCTGAGGTCAGCAGTCATCGTCGACCTTGAACACGAGGGTGACGCCGCCCAGCGAATGGGACGTGCCGCACTCTCCTACGTCGACCGTCGTGCTCGCCCGGGGATGCGCATCGGGCTGGCCTGGTCACGCACACTCGACGCAGCGGCACAATTCGCTCCCGCACTCCCCCGCTGCACCGTCGTCCAGCTCGCCGGTGCACTCCAGCTCGGCTCGCAGCGTCCCAGTTCCGGGATCTTCGCTCGGTTGGGACAGGACGCCGCCGTGACCATGGTTCGGCTGCCGGCTCCTCTGCTGGTCACCGAGGCGGACACCGCCGCCGATCTCAGCGCCCTGCCCGAGATCTCCAGTGCCCTTGCCGCAGCGGACGATCTCGATCTTGCAGTCATCTCCGTCGCCGCCTGGGCGCAGGAGCAGTCCTCGGTCTGGGAGAAGTGCAGCCCCGAGCAACGCGCGGCAGGGTTGGCTGACGGAGCAGTGGCCGAAGCCTCCGGGCGCCTCTTCAATGCCGCCGGGGTCGAGGTCGACACCATCGACGATCGTGTCATCGCCGTCACCCTCGATCAGCTGCGACACGCAGCGACCACCGTCGGTGTGGCTCGCGGAGCGCAGCGCGCCGAGGCTGTTCGCGCAGCCTGCGCCGCAGGCATCCTCGACGTCGTCATCGTCGACGAGGCATTGGCCGGAGAAATCCTCGACCGCTCGGCGAACGAGGCACAGCCAGACGCGCAACCTGCTGTGCAGTCCGAGGAGTCCCGATGACTGCCGACCACGGAGTCCCGGTGCCTACCGAGCGCAATGCCCCACTGGCTGAAACCCCACTGACTTCAGAACGCGGCTTGGTCGCCGGAGTCGATTCCTCGACACAGAGCTGCAAGGTCGTCATCGTGGACCCAGACACAGGGCAGATTCTGCGCACCGGGTCGGCCCCCCATCCTGCTGGAACCGAGGTCGACCCCGAAGCCTGGTGGTTCGCCCTGCAGGAGGCAATCTCTGACGCGGGTGGCTTCACTGATATCGCCGCCGTGAGCATCAGCGGACAGCAGCATGGTCTCATCACTCTCGACCAGCACGGGCAGGTCATCCGCGACGCTCTGCTGTGGAACGATCTGCGCAGCGACGCGGCAGCTCGGGCACTCATCACAGAGATCGGGGCAGACGAGTTCGTCGACCGGGTCGGCGTGGTTCCTGTTGCATCGTTCACCGGGGCCAAGCTGCGGTGGCTGCGCGATCATGAGCCCGAGAATGCTTGCAGGGTGGCAGCCGTGGCCTTGCCCCATGATTGGCTGACCTGGCGCCTCCTGGGTTACGGACCGCATGATTCGGCCGCGCCTCGAGGTCCTGTCCTCGAGGCGCTCGTCACCGATGCCTCCGATGCCAGTGGAACTGCGTATTTCTCGGCGGTCACCGGACGCTACGACCTTGACCTCTTCCGCACAGCATTCGGTGCCACGGCGCGAGAGGCTGGTGCCCCCAAGGCTGAAGCGGCCGCTGACATCGCACCCATCATCCTGCCTCGTGTCCTGCAGCCCCACGAGAGTGCCGGTCAAACACCCGAGGGCATTCTCGTCGGCCCTGGCGCCGGAGACAATGCGGCAGCCGCATTCGGACTCGGAGCCGTACCAGGCGACGTCGTCATCTCGATCGGCACCTCGGGAACCGTCTTCAGCCCCACCGAACTCAAGATCAACGATCCGTCCGGAATCGTCGCCGGATTCGCCTCGGCCGACGGTGGGCGGCTTCCACTCGTCGCCACCCTCAACGCCGCCCGTGTCCTCGACTCTGCGGCAGCGGTGCTGCGAGCCAGCCATACCGACGTGGCTGCACTGGCCCTCGCCTCGACTCCTGGTGCCGATGGGCTCACTCTCGTCCCCTATTTCGAGGGCGAGCGCACTCCCAACCTTCCTGATGCAACAGCCCGCTTAGAAGGCATGACCTTGGCGAATTCGTCTCCGGAGAATATCGCCCGAGCTTTTGTCGAGGGCATGCTGTGCGGTCTGGCGGACGGGCTCCAAGCGGTGCTGCGACAGGGCCTGAGCGTCAGACGACTGCTCCTCATCGGCGGGGCGGCCCGCAACCCTGCAGTGCGCGAGGTGGCCAGAGACATCTTCACCGTTCCCATCGACGTACCCGAGCAGGCTGAGTACGTGGCCATCGGAGCCGCGCGGCAAGCGGCCTGGACATTGACCGGCACCTCACCGAGGTGGCAGGTCGAACTCGTCGCAACTCTGCACCCGAGACCATCACGGGTACGCGAGCAGTATCGCTCGTTCGCTCGCACCAGCGTCACCGATGACAACAGCCCTACCCACGAGAAGTCACACAATGATCACCGCAGATCGTCGGGTGCCCACGCACCCGTGGAAGGTTGAGATTCACTATGGCAACAGTCACTTTCGATAAGGCAATGCGCCAGTACCCAGACACGCTCACCCCGTCAGTCAATGAGATCAGCCTCGATATCGCCGATGGTGAGTTCCTCGTCCTGGTCGGTCCTTCTGGCTGCGGGAAATCCACAACTCTGCGTATGCTCGCCGGCCTCGAACCCGTCGACGGAGGGCACATCAGAATCGGTCAGGACGATGTCACCGAGGTTTCGCCTCGGGAGCGAGACATCGCCATGGTGTTCCAGAACTATGCGCTCTACCCACATATGAGTGTCGGGGAGAACATGGCCTTCGCACTCAAGATCGCTGGTGTGGCCAAGACCGAACGCAATGAACGGGTGCGTGAGGCCGCTCAGCTGCTCGACCTCGAGCCCTACCTCGACCGCAAGCCGAAGGCCCTCTCCGGCGGGCAACGACAGCGGGTGGCCATGGGACGAGCCATCGTGCGTTCCCCGAAGGTGTTCCTCATGGACGAACCACTGTCGAACCTCGATGCCAAACTGCGGGTGCAGACTCGTGCACAGATCGCCTCACTCACGCGCCGCCTCGGCGTGACCACTGTCTACGTCACGCACGACCAGGTCGAGGCGATGACGATGGGCGATCGGGTTGCGGTGCTCGCTGACGGGAGGCTGCAGCAGGTGGACACTCCGCGGGCGCTCTACGACCGACCCGCGAATCTCTTCGTGGCTGGCTTCATGGGTTCTCCGGCGATGAACCTCATCGATCTGCCGCTGCGTGACGGGGTGCTGCACATCGGTGAGTCAGAGATCGGACTGAGTGACGCGCAGCGCTCGCAGCTCACAGAGGATCAGGTGACGGCCGGAATCCGCCCGGAGGACTTCCGACTCGAGCCCAGTGGCGGTCTGGAAGTCAGGGTGGACCTAGTCGAGGAACTCGGCGCCGATGCCTATGTGCATGGTCGGGCAACAGAGGGTGCCGGCGACATTCCGATCGTAGCCCGAGTCAGTGGACGCACACGCGTGGTCAGAGGTGACCTGGTCAGGGCCGTTCCCAACTTCTCTCGCCTCCACCTCTTCGACTCACAAACTGGTGCGCGCCTGTCCGATGAGGCCGAACCTGCGGCCTGAATGTGGCGCTCAACAAACGGCCGAGGCAAGAAAATCGGGCGCGGAATACTATGATCGACCCATGGTCGATTTCGCACGCTCACCCCGCTCCACGCTTGGAGTCGAATGGGAACTGGCTCTCTTGGACGGGGACAGCCTTGATCTGACTCCCGCTGCCGATGTTCTCCTCGCCGATGTCGCCCAGTGTGCACCCGAGTTCGAGAAGCAGATCGTGGGTGAAATGCTCACGAACACGATCGAGCTCGTCACCGGCGTCCACAAGCAGGTCGCCGGTATCGCTGAGGACCTGGCCACGTCAATGGGTGCCCTGCGCACCCTGACCGACGGTCGCGGGATCGAACTCATGTCTGCCGGGACCCACCCATTCGCACAGTGGCAGTCACAGGAGGTCCGAGACAAGGACCGCTACCTCGAGCTCGTCGATCGCACCCAGTGGTGGGGTCGGAATATGCTCATCTTCGGCGTGCACGTCCATGTCGGCATCGACTCCCGGGACAAGGTCCTGCCGATCGTCAACGCACTCCTTGCCTACGTCCCCCATCTGCAGGCTCTGAGCGCATCATCACCCTTCTGGGGCGGAACCGACACCGGTTACGCCTCGAACCGGGCGATGATGTTCCAGCAGCTGCCCACCGCAGGTCTGCCGTTCCAGTTCGAAGCGTGGTCAGACTATGAGAAGTATGTCGACGACATGCTCACCACCGGCATCATCGACAACATCAATGAGATCCGCTGGGATATTCGTCCTGCCCCGCACTGGGGAACCGTTGAGGTCAGAGTCTGTGACGGGCTGCCCACGCTCGAGGAGATCACCGCGATCACAGCCCTCATACAGTGCCTCGTCGACGACTTCTCTGTCCGTCTTGATGCCGGCGAGGCCCTGCCGACGATGCCGGACTGGTTCCACGATGAGAATAAGTGGCGTGCTGCCCGTTACGGCATGGACGCCATCATCATCGAGAACGCCGAGGCTGATGAGCGCCTGGTCACCGAATGCTTGGCCGATGAGGTCGCACGCCTGACCCCGGTGGCCGAACGCCTGGGCTGCCTCAGCGAGCTGAATTCCATCACCTCGATCATCGACCGCGGTGTGCCCTACCAGCGGCTGCAGAACGTGTACAAGGACACTGAGTCACTTACCGAGGTGACCAGGTCCCTGATCAGCGACCTGCGCACCTCGTATATCTGAGCCCCCTGCCGTCTGGCAGCACCCTCGCAACTGCCGCCGGGAAGTATCACTGCGGCAACGCCGGAGCTTCGAAACACCTAGGCGTGCAGAGTGGTATCGGCGCTCCGGCGCTGTCTCGACGTTGCGCGGCCGAGTGCAGCGAGAACCAGCGTGCCCACAAGCACCTCCCGCGCTTACAGGCCCCCCGTACTCACAGGCCCCCGTGCTCACAGGTGCGGGCGAAGAAGTTCCAAGAGCACGGGCAGCGACGCGGCGACCCCGGAGTGCAGGTTGTAGTCGGTGAGTTCGTCGATGGGCACCCAGGTGAGTTCGATGCTCTCCGGGTCACTGATGATCGGTTCGAAATGACGCAGGGCCCGAGCGATGACCGTCGTGTACGACCAGTCACCGAGGTCGAGGACATAAGTGTCGAGAACCTCGATGCCTTCGCCCGCGAGGTCTGGCACACCGGCTTCTTCCCATGACTCGCGCACGGCCGCTTCGATGGCGGATTCGCCCAGGTCACGGGCACCACCGGGGAAGCCCCAGGTTCCTCCTTCAACGGACCACAGCGCACGGTGCTGCATGAGGATCCCGTGTTCGGGATCAAGCAGCATCAGCCCCGCCGCCCCGTTGAGTCCCCAATGCTTCTGCCCGTCCGAGCCGAGAGTCCATCCGTCACCTGATCGCCGAGGCGGTAGGTAGTCGGGCAGATCCTTCGAGTTCGGGCCGTAGGCGGTCTCATCGCGTGAGGCACCGCTGCGGTCGTGTGTGTAGGCGTTCTGGTCGCCGGCGTTCGGGTCAGACGAGGACATGATCGACATCCAATGAAGAGACTGCGGCAAATGACAGGTCGCTGGGTCCGATTCCGCGGCGGACGAGTTCAGCTCCGAGGGCTGCGACCATGGCCCCGTTATCCGTGCACAGGCTCAGTGGCGGCACCCGCAAGGTCATCCCGGCCTCGGCGCACCTGGCTCCTAAAACCTCGCGCAGGTGGGAGTTCGCGGCGACTCCCCCGCCGAGGACGACATGGTTGATTCCGGTGTCGGCTGCGGCCAACACAGTCTTGGTCACGAGGACGTCGACGACGGCGTCTTCAAACCCCGCGGCGATGTCGGCGACCCGCAGGTCCGTACCCAACGTCTCGGCCTTCGTGACCTCCCGTAGTGCTGCCGTCTTGAGTCCGGAGAAGGAGAAGTTGAAGCGACGCTCGGGGTCGCGCATGTCCTGCTTCTTCGCCAGCCCACGAGGGAACTTCACGGCGGTGCGATCGCCGGGGATTCCGCTGCCGTCGAGCTGTCCGAGAGCGGCCTTGGAGATGTTCGGCCCACCGGGGTAGTTCAGCCCCAGCAGGCGTGCGGTCTTGTCGAAGGCTTCACCGGCGGCATCGTCGATCGTGGCGCCGATGAGTTCGATGTCATCGACGACGTCGCCGATGCGCAGGATCTCGGTATGCCCGCCGGAGACGAGGAGCGCAATGGTCGGTGTGGTCAGGCCGTCGACGTCTTCGGCGATGAGGTCCACCGCCACATGCGCGGCGAGGTGGTTGACCCCATACAGCGGCAGGTTGAGCGCCGCGGCCAGGCCCTTGGCGGCACCGACTCCGACCATCAGCGCACCGCTGAGGCCGGGACCCGCAGTCACCGAGATGGCGTCGAGGTCGCCCAGCTCAATGCCTGCCTGATCGCAGGCAGAGGCAATGGCCGGTCCGATGGCCTGGACATGTGCCCGTGAGGCAACCTCGGGGACGACACCTCCGAAGCGAACGTGCTCATCCATCGACGATGAGACCGTGTTGGTCAGCAGCGTCCGTCCCCGAACGATCCCTACCCCGGTCTCGTCACACGAGGATTCGATGCCCAGCACCAGCGGTTCGCTCATACGTCGTTCGACCCGCCCTCACTGTCCTCGGGTTCGGGTTCTGCGGTGCCAGCAGTCGCCGCTTCAGCAGTCTCGGCTTCGCTGTGCTCAAGTTCGAGATCCGCGTAGAGCGCGAGCAGCTCTTCCTCAGTGGCTTCGACGACGTCGAGTCCCAGGGATCGGGCGAACAGCCGCATATGGGTGTCCCACATCGGTCCGAAGTCCGCAGCCTTGAGGCGAGCGCTCTCCACATCGGGTGCGGACTGGGTGAAGATCAGCAGGGTCGCGTCCCCGTCGGTGAGTTCGAGGGGCAGCAGCTGCACTCCGAGCACACCGAAGTCCTCGAGTTCGACGAGCACATGGTCTTCGACTTCGCTGCTGAGGATCTCACCGTGCAGTTTGGTCTCACCCAGATCGAAGGTGATCGCGGGATTGGCATCAGCGCCCGGGCTGCCTGCGTCGCCTTCACCATCGCCACTGCCATCTCTCGCAGCCTCACCGATGGCGAAGGCGGCGAACCATGAGTTCGCGGTCTCGGCGTCGACGAGCTTGGACCAGACGGTCGCAATGTCGACGGCCAGCGGCAGTTCGATGACGAGATCGGTGCCGTTCTCCCAGTTCACAAGGCGTGGGCTGGTACTCGTCATGCTTCCACCCATGCTTCGTTGAGGGCCGTGATCTCGTCATCGGCCAGCTGCAGTTCGGTTCCTGCGAGCAGTTCCGTGAGCTGCTCCGGCACCCGCGCCGAGGCGATGGTGGAGGGAATGAAATCGTGTGACAACTGCCAGGCCAGGGTGGTGGCGGTCATCGTGGCGTTGTGCGCCGAGGCCACGTCGTCGAGGATCTCAAGGGCGCGAAGTGCCTCTTGGTTATCGAGGAAGTCGGCAACTCGTTCACCGCGCACGCTTCCGGTGGCGTCTCCCCCGGTGTGCTTTCCGGTGAGGAATCCCGAGGCCAATGAGTGGAACGGAAGTTCAGCGATGTCATTCGATCGCAGGAAGGCCTGTTTCTGTGGGTCCACAGCACCGCGGGACACGAGATTGTACCGGTCCTGGACGACACGATAACGGGCCAGGGAGTATTTCGCGCTGATCTTCATGGCCGACTGCAGACGATCCAGGCTGAAGTTGGAGGCGCCGAGGTAGCTGACCTTCCCGGAGCGCACCAATGCGTCGAAGGTCTCCGCCACTGCCACCTGATCGACGTTCTCGTCATCGGTGTGGGCGTAGTAGACGTCGACGTGGTCCGTTCCGAGGCGACGCAGGGAGGCGTCGACGCATTTGCGGATATTGGCCGGGTCTAGGCCCTTGTGCTTCGGATGCATTCCCACCTTGGTCGCGATGACCATGTCATCGCGGTTGCCTCGCGAGGCCATCCATTCGCCGATGATGGTCTCCGACTCTCCGCCGGAGTTGCCTTCGACCCACACGGAATAGGCATCCGCTGTGTCGATGAAGTTTCCACCCGCCTCGGCGTAGGCGTCGAGGACTGCGAAGCTCTGATCTCGGTCCGCACCCCAGCCGAAGGGATTGCCTCCCAGATGCAGCGGGTGGACCATCAGATTTGTGTCAGCCAATTGCACTCTTTCCATGGCCCCAGCCTACCCTTTGGCCGACCTGACCAAAGGGTCCGGACCACGTTATGAGCCAACATGGCCCGGCCCCTTGTACAGCACAGCCAATGGCAGTCGCACCGGCGGGATCGGTCCGACTCAGGGCAATCTGGGCCCGACTCAGACGAGGTCCGAGGGGTCGAGCCCGATACTGCGCCTGATTCCCGACCGGATTCCGAAGCCGGCGACAACTGCCACAGCCAGTCCCGTTCCCATCACGATCCACACACGGACCGGAACCTCGGAAGCCGCGCGCTTCTCCTCGGCTTCCTGGGCGAAGACCGTGTCATCGTCGATATCCGAGCCCTTCTTCACAGTGTCGTCCTTCTTGCTGTTCGCCGACTGCTTCGCACCGGCGCCTGATCCTGTTCCGGATCCGGCCCCTGATCCTGCCCCGGCCCCAGCACCCTGTTGTCCCGAGCCTGCTGATCCGCCGCCACCCTGCTGCTGGCCCTGACCGCTTCCGGCTGCCGGTGAATAGTCAGAGGCCACCGGCGAGTAGTCGCCGAGGGCGACGGTCAGCGGTTCGGCGACCTTATAAGGATCGCGCACACCGCCGGAGGTGAACCAGTACGAGTACTGCCCGGTTTTGTGCTGGAAGTCGACGAAGTCCTGCGGGAATGAGCCCCAGTAGGCTGAGTTCTCACCGTTCTTCTCCGCCTGTGCCGAAGCATTCTCATCCGAGCCGCCAATCGAGCTGCCGGAGGATCCGGACTTACCCTTATCGTCGTATTTCACTCCGAGGAAGTTCGGCTGCGCGGTGATATGACCGTCGTCGAGGAGCGCATCGACGTCGATGTCATTGAGTTTCGCCATTGTCACAGTCGTTGGCTTGAGCTCAACCCACTTGGACGCGTCGAACATGTCGGCACCATAGCCGCTCAGCGACGCCTTGAGCGTGCCCTTCCCGTTCGAGTCCACGTCGAGGACCGGGTCTGTGGCCGACCAGTAGGTCATGCCGCCGTAGAAGGCGACGGTGAAGCTGCCCTTCCACTGCACGCTCACGCGGGAGTCGGTCGCTGTCACAGCCCCCTGAGTCAACTTGACCCGTGATTGTGTCCACGATCCCTTACGCGTGGTGGAGACAGTCTCACCGGCGGAATCGAGGCACTTATTCGCCCAGGTCGCCTTTTTGAACGCGGACCCGTCGGGCTTTTCGATGGTCACATTGCCTGCAGATGATTTGTAGACACCGTCCTTCTCAGTCCAGACCGCCGCTGCGCCCGTGTCTTCGGCCTTGCCCGCGGAGAGGAAGTTGCATCCACCATAGAACGCTCCGGCGTTGGCTTCTTGATTGAGCGACCAATAGAGCGTAGCTGAGCCGTCGCCGGTGGCACCCCCGCCGCTGCCGTCGCCCTTGCCATCCGAGTCTCCCCCACTATCCTTGCCGTCTCCGTCCCCTCCGTCGCCGTCGTCACTGCCTTCACCGCCGTCGCTTGGCTTGTCAACAGGTTTGCCGTAGCCGACCGTGACCGGGTTGGTCTTCTTCCGCGGCTGCAGAGTCGTCTCCGAACCGGCGGAGGTGAACCAGTACGAGTCTTGCCCGGTCTCGACATTGAAGTCGATCCAGTCCTGAGGCATGGCACCCCACCAGGACTCGTTCTCGGCAGTCTTCGGTGCTTGTGGGTTGCGTCCTTCCGTGTCGGTTTTCACCCCGAGGAATTCAGGAGTGAACTCGAACCCGTCGTCAGTGACGTCGACATCGCCCTTGTCGATGTCGACGATGGTCCCCTGAAGTGGTGTGAGTTTGTTCCAGATGCTGGGGTCATCCATGTCCGCGCCGTAGCCGGAATAAGTGCCAGTGATGGATCCCCTGCCGTTCTTGACCTCGAGCTTTGGATCGGAGATCGTCCAATAGGTCATGCCACCGTAGTAGACGAAGCTCCAGGAGCCGTCCCATTCGATCGTGGCGCTGTTGGTCTCGGGGTCGACGGTGCCAGTGCCGTTGACGATCCGGACGCTGTCACCCGTGTGGTTCTTCTCGGCTGCGGCGTTGGTCTTGCCGTTGACCGATGTGCCGTCAAGCGTTCGGCACTTAGTCTCATAGTTCGAGTATTGCGTTCCATTGGATTTGAGGATGGATGTATTGCCTGCCGTGAAGTTGCCGCCGGCATCGGTCTTGAACACCGCACCCGCGTCTTCGGCCTTCCAAATCCTCGCACTGCCAGCGTCTCCGGCTTCACCGGCGACGAAGAAGTTGCACCCGCCGAAGTATGATCCGCCGGTCGACTCGTCGTTGACCGACCAGTCGAAGACGGCGTCCTCAACGTCCCTCTTACCGGTCGGCTCATCCGTCGCACCGTCCGAAGAGCCGTCGGCCGCCGTCGTTTCCTGAGGAGTCGAATACGGGGCCGACATCGCCTGTGCCGGGGCAGCGAAGCCGAGACCCACCAGCCCGAGCGCGGCAATTCCGGCGGCTCCTCGCACGAATGCACTCCGTAAGAATGAGGAGATTCCAGTTCTCATCGTTCTTCGTCTTCCGTTCTCGTCCGCGTGGACGGTACGTGGTGTCGTTGTCATGATTTCGTCGTCGGCAGGGTTGTCGTCTCTGTGTTGTCCGCTGGGACAGACGACAGCACCCTGGTGTCCCTCTCTTCTGCCGGCTCTGTCGCGGCATGAGCCGGAGCGCCGCCGGTCGGATCTGTCCAACCGCGGGCCGCATCACCGTCGCCTTTCTTCTCGTCTTGGAAGAATGCGATGACCTGGGGAGGCAGTTTTCCGGTGCCGGCTCCCTGATGAGTCGACTGCGCCACAGCACGCTCGGACCCGCGTTCGAGCTTGGCCAGCTTCAGTTTCTTGCGGCGCTGCATCTTGATCCTCCGTTTCTGCAGCTTGTGCTTGGTCTTGATCCGCTTCTTCTCTCGTCGGTCGCGTTCCTTCTCCATCGCGGCCGGACTGACGCCGAGCAGGAGGCTCTTCACCGCGAGATACCCGCCGATGCCGAACCCGAGGCCGATCGCGATGATGCTGCCGAGCACGAGGACACCGGCCAGAATGGCGAAGAAGATCAGCCACGATGTGCTCATCGGAGGTTCACTCGCGACGGGCGCGACTACCGGAGTCTGGTTGCTGGTGTCAACGGGCGAGACTGCGTCGGAGCCGCCTGCAGCCGCTGCGGTTTCGGCGTCCTTGCCAGCGGTCGTCTCGGTATCGGTCGTCTCAGCATCGGTCGTCTCGGCATCGTGCTGCTTGGCCGATTCGTCTTTCTTCCCATCGTCTCCGGAATCCTTGTTCTTGCTGTCCCCGCCTCCGGCAGCACCTGCTGCGGAGAAGTCGACCGGGGTGAATGATTCGTTGTTCGCGTTCGTCACGCCGTGAGCGCCGATCGTGATGATTCCGCATTGGACCTCGGTGCAGTCCACCTGGGTCTCGTTCTGCGAGCGGTCGTAGGTCGTGAACTTCGATCCAGGTATCCTGATCGTCGCGTTCCAGGCACCGTTGCTCGCGAGTTCACCGCCGTTTGCTGCTTCGGCAGTGCTGCTGCCCGGGAAGGTCACGAAAACCTGGTACCCGGTCGGGTTCGTCTCATCGTCGTAGACGTAGCGGTAGTTCGTTCCCGTGGCTCCACCCTTGCTCGGCCGCCAGCTGCCGCCCGGGTCATCGACCCAGCCGAAGAGCACGTAGACGCCGCCGAATCCGTTCTTCACGGACTGGAATCCGGATCCCGAGAGGTCGAGTGAGAACTCCCCGTCGGCCTTCGGAGTCCCGGACACCGACACCTTCGGCGCGGCCTGGGCCGGGCTCGGGTTCGCCATCGTCGTGGCCAGCCCGAGGACCAGGGCCAACAGGCTCGCGATCGTAAACATGGTGAGGATCTTCTTCACCGGCGCCGAGGCGGTCGCCGGCTTCAGTGCTGTGTTGAACATGGTCAGCTGTCCTTTCGACCGGCTCGCACCGGCACCACGAGTGGTGCCCCGGTGTTCGGGTCGGAAACGATTGTCACGGGGTAGTCGTAGACCTCACTGACGAGGTCGGCAGTGAGAATGTCGGTGGGTGGTCCCTGAGCGACGATGGTGCCGTCGGAGATCACGGCGATCTGGTCCGCATAGGCACCTGCGAGGTCGAGGTTGTGGACGATGATGACCACGGCACCGCCTGTCGCCGCGTATTCTCTGGCCTGTTGCAGGACGAGCTCCTGGTGCCGGATGTCCATCGGCGCCGTGGGTTCGTCAAGCAGAAGCGCGGGTGTCGCCTGCGCGAGCACTCTGGCAAGTGCCACTCGTGCCTTCTCACCTCCGGAGAGCGAGGTGAACTTCCGGGCGGCGAACTGGACCGTCTCGGTCCGGGACATTGCTCCGGACACGATGAGGTCGTCGTGCCGTGATTCGCGCGTTCCGACCCACGGGGACCGTCCCATCTCGACGACCTCAAGGACGGTGAAAGGGAAAGCGAGGCCGATGTCCTGAAGCAGCACGGCACGTCGCATAGCAAGCTCCCTCGTCGACCACGAGTGCTCCACCTCGTCGTCGATGATGACTTTGCCGGCGTCGAGTTCGACGTCCGCGGTGATGACATTGACCAGCGTCGATTTGCCGGCACCGTTGGGCCCGACGACGGCCAGCACCTCACCGCAGCGGATGTCGAGGTCGATGCCCTTGAGGATGCGCTTCTCGCCGAAGCTGACTTCGGCCTCCTGGACGGAGATGATGGATCGACCTGCGACCGGGAATTCCGGACGTCGGGTCGAGGAACGATTCAGGGATATGACACTCATGCCCATCCTCCGGATTCTTTTCGACTGCGTCTGATGAGATAGAAGAAGAACGGTCCGCCCACCAGTGAGGTGAGCATCCCGATCGGCAGATCGGCGAATTCGACGAGTGTTCTCGCCGCCAGGTCGGCGATCGACAGGAGCACTGCACCGCCCAGCACACTCGCCGGAAGCAGCAGACGGTGACCGGGGCCGATGACCATGCGGATGATGTGAGGCACCACGAGTCCGACGAAGGCGATGATCCCGCAGAAGGCGACGGCAGCGGAGACGAGGAGTGCCACGATCACCATGACGATGATGCGCAGCCGTTCGACGTTGATGCCGACGTGTCGTGCGCTCTTCTCGCCCAGCGACAGGATGTCGAGACCCGGTGCCAGTGTCTGGGCGATGATGATGCCGAACACGATGAGCGGAAGGATGAGCCCGACCTGTGACCAGAGGCTGCCGTTGAAGCTGCCCATCTGCCAGAACACGATCTGCTCTCGGGCAGAGGTCGGCGCAGCGAACGTGATGTAGGCGATGGCCGCCCCCGCGATCGCATTGACCGCAACACCGGTGAGGACGAGAGTGATGACCTCGGTGCGTCCACCTGACCGGGAGACCGCGTAGACGATGAACGTCGTGAGCAGTCCGCTGGCGAACGCGAGCGCCGGAGTCGTGAAGCTGCCGAGGAAGCTCCACCCGAAGAGGATCGACGCACTGGCGCCGACGGCCGCACCGGAGGAGACGCCGACGACTCCGGGTTCGGCCAATGGGTTGCCGAAGACACCCTGCATCATCGAGCCGGCCACGGCCAGCGCGGCTCCGACCAGAACGGTCATGACCACGCGGGGGAAGCGCACCTGCCACAGTGCTTCCTCACCGAAATCGTGGCTGGGTCCCGGGAGCCAGTCGATGCCGACCTTGCTCAGCAGGGATCCGATCACTTCGAGGGGTGGAATGAAGAGCTGGCCGATGGCAGCTGAGAGTATGCAGGCAGCGATGAGCGCGAGGAAGAGCACGAGGAACAAGGTCCCTGCTCGGCCCGTGCGCTGTGAGCGGATGCGCTGCAGATCGACACCGTTGCCAGCGGACTCTTTGCCCGCGTTCTCGTTCGGATTCGTCGAGGCCAGCTGTTGGTCACGACGCAGAGGGAGATCCCGCGTTTCGATGGATTCACTCATCAGTCGTCTTCGTCCAGTTCTTCATTGATCTCTTTCAAGCGCTTGTCGATGGATGCCGGTGGATGTTCAGGGTGGTAGGCGAGCTCGGGGGCGTAGATCGATGTGCCCAAAGCTGCGATGACCTCGGCCGAACGTGGTCCGAAGCTCATCACCTCGTAGTCGCTCATGTCGATGATTCGCCTGTTCTCGCCCGCCGGCGTCTGCTTGATGCCGGGCAGCTCAAGTGCCTTGTCGACGCCTCCCACCGAGGCCAGGCCGAGGGTCATGACGATGATGATGTCGGGAGCGGCCTTGATGAGGGCCTCGGAGTTCGTCGGCGACATGCCCTTGAAGCCGACCTCAGCCGCCACGTCGCGGGCGGACACCGACTGGATGAGGGAATCGGCGCCGGATCCGACGCCGAACCAGTAGTAGATGCTTCCGCGCAGGTAGAGGAACACGGTGCGAGGTCGATCGGCGGGATCCTCCGGAGCAAGCTTCTCTACGGCCTTCTGTGTGCCGTTGATCTCGCGAACGGTGCGCTCAGCGAGCTTGTCGCCGAGCTCAGGTACGCCCAGAGCACTCGCCACTTCGCGAATCTGCGGTCCGGCTGAACGCACGCCGTCCTCATAAGAGGATGAGATGAAGATCACAGGAATTCCCGCGTTCCGCAGCTGCATCTGAGCGTCGTAGGGTCCGATCGTCGAATCAGTGAGGATCACGTCCGGGGACAGCGCCAACACTGCCTCGGCGTTGATCGCATGTCCCCCCTGAGTGATGAGTGGCAGCTGTTCGGCGCCAGGAACGAGTTGGGTGAAGTCGGTAGCGATATCGCGGCCAACGAGGTTGCAGGCGAGCCCGAGACCGACGACAGCAGCGGCGATTCCGCCGTTCTGGTTCATCGCAAGGATCCGATCGGTCTTCTTCACTGTCTGGCGAGCCCCGTCAGCGCTCTCGACGGTGACAGGCAGATTCGCCTCGTGCTCGGTGGTGTCGGATACCGGCGGGATCTCTTCGGACTGGGCGTAGGCTGTCGTCGGTCCCGTGATATCGGTCGGGTCAGGGAGCGTGGACCTGTCGACCTCGGGAACTTCGGGAAGGTTGGGTGCTTGACGCGCGGGTGGCTGCAGGCACTCGGTCTCACCTTGGGCGTTGATCGATCCGATGTTGTGCAGCCCGTTGTTCCACAGCAGAACGGCAACCACGCATCCGCCCGCAATCCAGGCGGTTCGACGGAACGAACGCCGACGATGGACTCGTCTCAATTGCCACTTCATCATGAGTTACCCGGGTATCTCCATCGGTAGCTTTAATAAGGCAAGGCTACCTTCATGAAGGTTAGGCACACCTTGGTTTTTTACGATATATCTGTGTAGTCTATTTATCGTTCAGCATTTCCACAACTTTTGCTGATGACGAATCCAGGTTCTATTCACGGACCTGGGACCAAACCTTTCAATGCCGTCTTCGGCAAGAAGATTGAGGAGAATCTATGTCGCAGAGGAGTGTGCGCGCGAGTGTCTCGAAAACACGACGCATCACACCAACACTGGCTGTCGGCGCCGCATGTGCGGCGGTCACCGGTCTGCTGGGTCTCGGAATGTCGGCGCCGGCATTTGCCGCGGACAAAACCGTCGATGACGCAGTCTTCGACTGGTCGGTCAACGATGAGTCCACGGGCGGATCGTATTTCGGCGGGTGCAACTTTCTCGTCGCAGGCGAAGCCGGGGACGCCGGCAGCGCGAGGATCTGGAACAAAAACGATGCCAACGAGGTCTACCCGACCGATGCTGACGGCAACTTCGTCGACGGCAACACGTCGATCGTCAAGACCAACGACAGGAAGTCGACGTTCGCCACGAAATGCCAGACCGGCGATGGAGTATCCGTCAACGGCAAGATCAATGCGCAGGCCGAGAACAATCACACCGGGGACCGGATCGAGATCAAGAATGGTACCGGAACCGTCGATCCTGATGGCAACAATGCCTCAATCCAGTGGGACGGCTCCTGGAGCTTCGCCTACTACGGGGGCATGACCTACTGGACGATCTCCGACCCGAAACTCGAGGTCAAGAACGGCAAGGGCACGATCACCGGCACCTACTCCGGCTACGGTGCGGACATGGATGACCCCAGCATCTGGCTGAAGCTCACGCCCCGTGAGGGCGACGTCGTGGAGATCCAGAATGGTGATGTCGATGTTACCGACGAAGGTTTTGAATTCACTCCTGACTACCTCGGTGTCGAGACCGACACCGAAGGACGCAATCCGCAGGCACCAAAGAACTCTGAGAATGAATCCTGGTGGGGTGCCATGCCTCAGGACTGGATCGACTTCAATGTCGAGACCGGTCAGGACTCGTACTGGTTCACCTCCGCCGGTCCGGCGACATCCATCCAGCCGCGCAAAACGACGAACCCAGTCACGGTCGAATACACGGCGAAGGCCCCAGCGTCCGATGTCGCGACTTCTCACTCCGTGAAGTCTGCTTCAGCTGCGGACGGCCTGGCCGTCAACGTCAAGGGCGAAGGCTACGACAACCTTCCCAACTCCAGCCTTGGCACTCCAGCGGCCGGCGTATACGCCGCGGTCGTCGACCGTGAGCTCGCCAGCGATGACATCACCGCAGGAAACACCGCCGGCGTGCAGTATGTGCGACCCACGCAGATCAACGACGGAAAAGTCGATGTCGACGTAGTCGCCGAAACCAACGCTCTCAGCAAGGACAAGGACTACGACCTCGTCACCTGGGTAGCCCATGGTCTCGCCCAGGGCGATGCGCTGCTCTACCGCGAAGCCATCAAGTTGACCGACGAGCAGAAGCAGGCTCTCTTCCCGGGCGATGACACGGACGAGGCAGCAGCCGAGACCGACGCCGCAGGAAACGACGATGGTGTTGAAGCCAGTGCCGAAACCGACGGCGCAGCCGACGGAGAAGAAGCAGAGGCCGAGACCGACGGCGCAGCCGATGGCGCCGAAGCCGAGACCGATGGTGCCGAAGCTGAAGCCGAGACCGATGGTGCCGAAGCTGATGGCGCAGAGTCCGACGATAAGGGCTCCGCTGACTCCGACGGCGCAGCCGACGTGTCCGAAGCAGCTGCCGAGGCTGATGGTGCCGCTGACGGTGCAGAGGCCGATTCCGCAGATGCAGCCGACGGATCGGAAGCCGAAGCCGATGACACGTCCGCAGCCGATGGCGCAGAGGCCGACGATAAGGGCTCCGCTGGTTCCGAAGGCGACACCGACGGGTCCGAAGCAGCTGCCGAGGCCGATGGTGCCGCTGACGGCGCGGAAGCCGACAGCGCAGCCGACGGTGACGACTCCGACGGATCTGACGACGGTGCCGATGACAAGCCTCAGACTCCCCAGATCGGCGACCAGACAGTCGGCGAGAACGGTGAGATCAAGGGCACAACGGCCCCGAACGCCGAGGTGACCCTTTCCTGGGCACCTGCAGGCAGCACTCCGCAGTCTGCGACCAACGTCACGGTCTTCGAGGATGAGGTTCCCTCCACCGGCACCGCAACCGTGACTGCCGATGACGAAGGAAACTTCACGGCCAAGGCCCCGTCGGAAGCTGGCGCCTACGCCTACTCTGCTGTGACCACGGTCGAGGGTGTTCCCTCCGATCCTGCTCAGTTCACTGTGACTGTGGAGCCTTCTGCTGATGATGGTTCCGCCGGTTCGGCCGGTGGAACAGAAGCCGCCGATGGAGGAGCTGGGCCCGCCGACGGCGGATCCGATTCCGCAGAAGGTGCATCCGACGGGACCGGTGGAACTGCGGGTGCAGGCGGCGAAGGCTCATCGTCTTCAGGATTCGACACCGGCAACTCTGACGGATCGAATCTGCCGCGCACCGGAGCCGAGCTCGCGACCCTGCCGATCGCAGCAGGTCTGATAGTGCTCGGTGCAGCATCCGTGATGTTCTCTCGGATGCGCAAGCGTTAGACTGCATCTCAACAAGGAATGTAGTCAACCAGTGAGATCGTCCCGGTTCGGTGTCTTCTCACCGAACCGGGACGGCCTCACAACCAACAATCTCATCACGAACCGATTGCCGGTTCATCGGTCTCTCAATGAGGAGTCATCATGACTGAAACATTCTCAGCTCGTCTCAAGGCCAGCACAGCCACGATCCACGACGAGGTCGAGCACACCAATTTCATGGTCGATCTCATGGAGGGCAGGCTCGACGCACACGCCTACGCGCTCCTACTCACGCAATACGCTCCTATCTATGCAGCCCTCGAAGCGAAGTCCTCGGAGTTCGCCGCGGATCCGATCTTTGCACCGTTCTATGACGCGGGTCTGTTCCGAACCGAGCGCATCCACAGCGACCTGCAGAAGCTGGCACACGACGGCTTGCCACTCACCAGCAGCGCCGAAGCATATGCGGACCACCTCAACCGGCTCACGAAACCGGAACAGCTCATCGCCCACCACTACACGCGCTACCTCGGGGATCTCTCCGGCGGACAGGCCATCGGCGCTCTCATGGGACGCCACTACTTCGTGCCCGCCGAGGCGCTGACCATGTGGGACTTCGCCGAGGTGGGCAAGACGAAGCCGTACAAGGACGCCTACCGCAGTCGTCTCGATGAAATCGGGGCGGCCGGTGGTGATGAACACTTGGTCATCGAGGAGACGATGACGGCGTTCAGGCTCAACGGCAGACTCCTCGCCGAACTCACGACCAAAGTTCAGGCTCCCGCCACTGCCACTGTCACTGCCACTGCGACTGCAATGTCTTAGTCCGCAATGTCGCAGACTGCGGAGGTTCCTAGGAGCGATAACGCATGAGGATCGCGTCGGCACCCGGGTAGTAGTCGGGGCGTCTGCCCCATTCGCAGAATCCGCAGGAACGGTAGAGTCCCAGCGCCGGTTCATTGTGCTCATCGACCTCGAGGTGCACCACTTCCGCTCCCCTGCTCTGGGCCCAGTCGATCCCAGCCTGCAGCAGCAGGCGTGCGATGCCCTTGCCCCGTCCCGCCTCGGTGGTGGCGATGGTCATGACGTCGCCTTCTCCGCCGCCAGCGGACATGACGATCCACCCGGCCAGCGCCGAGGTGGGTGTCCGTGCCGCGAACATCACCGTTCCAGCCTGCGCCTTCACCGCCCAGTAGTAGGCGTGCGTCCACGCGGTGGGGCCGAAGATCGCGGCATCGTTGTCCGCGACCTCCTCAAGCTCCCACCAGCGCAGTTCGCAGATGTTGGCCTGTTCGTGCACCGAGCCGTCACTCATTTCAGGCTGCTCATCGGTGTGCTCATTTCAGCGAACTCTGCCGAGCGGGCGTGGCTTTGGCATCAGGCTCTCGCAGGTATTCGGGAACCGGTTCGACCAGCTCACGACCGGCTGCGATCTCACGGGCTGCGGCCAGCGCAAGGTATTCGGCACGCGGGTCGACGATCTCCGGGACGCTGGGTACTCCGACTACCTCGGGATAGAGGAGGAATCCGCGACCGACACGGCCCCCGATGTCCGTCTGTCCCACAGCCGCGAGGACCTCGTCAACCTCGGCGGGTTTGGCGACGAAGGGCCCGGCCTGCAATGAGGCGTCGAAGCTCTCGTAGACGCTGAAATACACTTCCTTGCGTCGAGCATCAGCAGCGATGAGCACGGAGCCCGTCGTCTGAGCATTCTTTCGGCGCAGCTCCTCGGCGAGCGCGGCCTGCGACAGGAGTCCCCTGACCGGGATACCGCAAGCCTGGCCCACGGCGATGCCCGCAGCGATCCCGACACGCAGCCCGGTGAAGGGGCCCGGACCGATACCGGTGACGACGAGGTCGGGCCGGGCAGGATTCTCAAGCACCCGAGCCAGTGCCGGGCCGATGAACTCGACATGTCGGCGCTGGTCATCGGCCTGTTCTGCCGCCAGCACCGTCTCGGATTCGGTATCGACCAGAGCCACGGACGCGGCCTGGGAGGTGTCGATGCTGAGTATGATCACTGATTGTCCTCCTCGTCGACGGATCCTAATGGCCCGTCGAATGTGCTGATCTCAACCGCACCGGCCAAGCCGCGAAGCGATTCGCTCACCTGCTGCAGTCGTGCATCCCACGTGCTGCCATGGCCGTGCAGTTCAACGATCCGTCGTTCGTCCTCGTCAGCCTCGTCGTCGGCGTCCGCCGCAGCCGCGCCGTCGGCATCCATGCCGGCCACAGCCTCACCGTCAGTGCCTTCTGAGGCGTCAGAGGTATCGGCTTCGAGGCCGAACATCGGGGTGATCGTGAGCCCGAGGTAGTCTGTGCTCAGCTGTTCGGCGAGTCCGGCACCCCATTCGACGACGGTGATCGACTCCTCGAGTTCCGAGTCGAGGTCAAGGTCTCCCAGCTCCTCGGCGTCGGAGAGCCTGTAGGCATCCACATGCACCAAGGCAGGTCCGTCACCGAGCGAGGGATGCTCGCGGGCGATGACGAAGGTCGGTGAGGTGATCCGTCCGGCGACGCCCAGGGCCCGTCCCAGGGATTGCGTGAAGGTGGTCTTTCCCGCGCCGAGGTTGCCGCTGAGGATGAGGAGATCACCTGCCTGCAGGTGCCCGGCAAGCACCTCGGCGAAGGTCCGCATCTGCTCAAGTGACGTCAGCCGAAGCTCCATCACAGACCCGCACCTTGGTTGGGTTGTGCCGCACCCTGGGTGGGTTGTGATTCCACTTCCACGCGGTCGACGCGGGAGCTGATGCGGGTGACGATCTCGTAGTTGATCGTATCGGCCCAGTCTCCCCACTCGGTTGCGCTGGGACCGCCGGGGCCGAAGATGACGGCTTCATCTCCGATGGCGATCTCGCCGGCACCGACGTCGACGATCATCTGGTCCATCGCGATCCGGCCGACGACCGGATACCGGGTGCCGCGGATGGAGACCTCGGCCTTATTCGACGCCGAGCGGGCGATTCCGTCGCCGTAGCCGCCGGGCACCAGAGCGAAACGGGTGTCGGCTGCAGCGGTGAACGTGAACCCGTAAGATGCGCCGTGCCCGCTGGGGATGTCCTTGAGGTTGACGACCTGGGAGACCAGCCGCATCACCGGCACCAACCCCAGATCCTGCGAATCCTGATCACCGAGCGGAGACAGACCATACAGCGACAGACCGACCCGAGCCGAAGTGCCCGGGAACGGTGAGAGCGTCAGCGCTGCCGGTGAGTTCGCGATGTGGACGTCGAGTCGATCCGATTCGCCGAGGTGGCCCTGAGCACCGTCGAGCAGCGCTGTGAGTTCCCGGTGGGCCGAGTCGAAGATCTGCGTCTGCTGCCCGGTCTCGACACGCTCGGGTTCATCGGCCACGGCGTAGTGGCTCATAAGACCCACGATTTCGATCCCGGAGTCCCTCGCAGTCGCACCCGAGTCTGCGAGTTCCTGCAGGTACCCAAGCGCACGTTTCCAGCCAGCGGGGGCCAGACCGTTGCGGCCGAGTCCGGTATCGACCTTGAGATGGAGGCGGGCCGTGGTATTCGTGCGATGGGCCGCGTCGCGCAAACGGTCGAGGCACTCGACCGTGGACACGCCCAGCTCGATCGACTCCGCAACGGCAGCGTCGAGATCGGTGTTCGGCCCATACAGCCACGCCATGATGTTCACGTCATCGCCCAGAATTTCGCGCAGCCTCAGCGCCTCGTCGATCGTGGCGACGCAGAAGTCGCGCCAGCCGGCTGTGTAGAGTCCGCGGGCGACGATGTCGATGCCGTGACCGTAGGCGTTGGCCTTGACGACGCATTTGAGGCGGGCGGGTGCGAGCCGCTCGGCGAGGACTGCGGCGTTGGCGCGCAGTGCGGTCACGTCGATCTCGGCCTTGACCAGTGCCCCTGAAGAATCGGTTGATGTCACTGGATAAGAATACCGTGGACCGTCATCCCTCAGTCGAACAGGGACCTGCTCACTCGATGAGGGATCCACCGTGGATGAGTTCCCCTGCCACCTCGGCGACAGCATCGCCCAAGGCTCCGGCGTTCACGGACCGACGACCCGCGGCATTGTGCACCAGCACGCCGAGGCCTGCGATGTGGGCAAGCTCGCGTTCCGGGAGCGGATTTTCGGCCGAAGAATGCTGGTTCCTGGCGTGGAAAGTCGCCACCAGGGCACCGATGATCCCGGCCAGAACGTCCCCCGACCCGGCGGTGGCCAGGCTGGCGGGTCCGACTTCGGGGAGCACGCAGAACCCATCGGGAGCGGCGATGACCGTCTGGTGGCCCTTGAGCAGAACAATACAACCACTGGACTGTGCGGCTCGCTGCGCCCAGCCGATGGGGTCAGCGTTGATCCGGCTCGCGGTGATGATCTCGCCGAGCAGCCGGCTGAGCAGCCGCGCCAGCTCTCCGGCGTGCGGGGTCAGGACGACTGGCCTCTCGGCCAACCAGGTGCCCTTGAGCGATTCTGCACGGCCGACCATGTCCAGCGCCCCGGCGTCGAGGACGACAGGGACATTCGTATCCGCCAACTCGTCGACACAGGCGTGGACGTATTCGTCCTCCGGGTCGCCTGGGCCCATGACCACAGCATTCATCCGTCCCGGAGCGGTGACCACCTCGGCATGGAGGCCGATGACGTAGTCGGCGACCATCTGAGACCCCAAGGAACGGACCATGCCGACACCGCAGTTGACCGCCGAGGTGGTGGTCAGGACTCCCGCACCCGGGTACGCCTCGGACCCGGCGAGGATGCCGACGACTCCGCGGTCGTATTTGTGTCCGTCCGGTTGGGGACGGGGGAAGTCCACATTGAGATCATCGGTGTCGACCACCTCGGCGGTGGCCTGCTTCTCATCGAGTTCGAGTCCGATGTCGACGAGGTGGACTGTGCCGGTGAATGGGTCGACGCGGGGGTCGATCAGCACGGTTTTGAGACCGCCGAAGGTCACAGTGTGGTCGGCGTGGATGCGATCCTTCGCACCTGCTTCGTCTGGGGAGAGGTCGGAGGGGACGTCGACGGCGATGACCGTCTGTGTGATGTGCGTGCCGGAGTTGATGCTGGTGCTGGTGCTGGCACTGGCGTCCGCGCTGGACGAGCGTCGCCAGTCGCGGATGAGCGAGGCGATGTGCTCGGGAAGACCGGGACGGCCGCCGATGCCGAGGATTGCATCGAGGACGAGATCGGACCGATTCAGTTCCCGCAGGACATCGACGCGCAGGCGATCGGACACCTCCGTGTGCGAACGATCAGGCACCTCGGCGTCCGCGTCTGCGGTCTCTTCTGAATTCGGGAAGCCGATGACGACGGCACCGGCTCGACGTGCCGCGGCCAGGCCCTGATCGTGGGTGTGATCGAAGAGTGTCACGACGGTGATGTGCGCCCCGCGCTGGGCCAGTCCGGCGGCGGCGAAGAGCGCGTCCCCGGCATTGTTGCCCGGACCAGCGAGCACGCACACCCGAGTGCCGAAGATCTGGCCCCGAGTCGCTCGCAGCCTGTCGGCGGAGAACCGAGCCAGGGCTCGTGCAGCCCTGGCCATGAGATCGACGCCGGCGTCGAGGAGGGGGCGTTCGGCCTCGCGGATGACAGTGCTGGGGTAGGCGAAGACTGACATCAGTGGTTCCTCATTCCTGGGCCAGACGAGCGAGCTTGCGACCGGCCAGATGAGCCAGGAACAGTGCCTGATCGGCCAGACCTTCGTCGCTGTGTCGGGCTCGGGGCGAATGGTTGGCTTCGCGTTCCTCGACGGGCAAGTTCGGCACCGCCACACCGAAGTGGCCGTACGCGCCGGGAACCTGTTCGAGTACGCGGGAGAAGTCCTCGGATCCGGGGATCGGATTCGGGCGGACCACGGCACGGTCGGCACCGAAGAGGTCGGCGAAGGTCTCGAGGAAGAAGTCGGCTTCCTCGTCATTGTTGATCGTCGGCGGCAGGACTCGCTCGTAGTCGACCTCTGCTTCCAGGCCATGTGCGGCCACCAGTTCGGTGACCAGCTGCGGAAGCTCGGCCTCGGCACGGGTGGTGACTTCGTCGGAGAAGGAGCGGACACTGACGGCAAGCTGGGCGAAGTCGGGGATGACGTTCGGGGCGGTGCCGCCGTTGAACTGGCCGACGGTGATGACGAGGGGATCGAAGATGTCGAAGCGCCTGGTCACATACTCCTGGAGCTGACCCACCAGCATCGCACCGACTTGGATGGGATCGCGGCCGGTTGCCGGTCGGGAGGCGTGGGTGCCTTTGCCGCGGACGGTGATGGTCATCTTCGAAAACGCCGCCATGTACGAGCCGCGACGGCAGTAGGCGACGCCGAGGTCCTGGTCGGCGGAGACGTGAATGCCGAAGGCGGCCTTCACCCGCGGTCCTGCCGCGTCGAGGACACCTTCGTCGATCATCTTCCCGGCCCCGTCATAGCCTTCTTCACCGGGCTGGAACATGAAGACGACGTCGCCGGGCAGTGAGTCCCGGTCACGGTGGAGGAGCTTGAGCGCACCCACCAGGCCAGTCGTGTGCAGGTCGTGGCCGCAGGCATGCATCCGCCCAGTTGTGGCCGCGAAGTCGAAGCCTGTCGCCTCTGGCACAGGCAGACCGTCCATGTCTCCACGCAGCAGCACGGCGGGCACCACACCGGTCGAGTCCTTCTTCCGGTCGCCTCCGCGCAGCACGACGACGAGTGAGGAGAGTCCGTTGCCCTTCGTCACCTCGATGTCGAGGCCTTCGATGGCCTCAAGGACGAGTTTCTGTGTGATGGGCAGGTCAAGCCCGACCTCTGCGTTTTCGTGCAGGGCACGGCGCAGAGCCACAAGGCCACCTGCGATGTCCGCGGCATCCTCTGTAGTGGGGAGGTGGATGTCCGTGATGGTTGGACTCTGTGCGCTGTCGGCAACGGTTTCAGCGTAGTCGGGAAGTGAGTTCATGGTCCCGAGTCTATTACCGTGCCAGCTGCTCCAGGGTCGTGCTCTTCACCTGAAATGGATGAAGGAAGAAATAGCACCGCCAACTCCATCGACCGCTGCGGCATACTGATGACCATGGTCCATGAGGTCAACCATCAAGGAATGAACCATCCGCGCGCACATCAGAATCAGATCGCCTTCCGTTCAGAACGGCTGAGTCTGCGTCCGTGGGCAATCAGCGATGCGGCCTTCCATCGTGGGCTCTGGGAGGAGCACAACGAACGCGTTCCTGCCTGGCGGCGCATTTCGGTCGAAGGTGATCCGACTCATGCGGAGATGGAGGCCTGGATTCGCACCTGCAGACCAGCGCCGGAACCGGGGCTGCTCGTCGTAGAGAACAGACTGACAGCGGTCCGCATGGGATATTGCGGACTCGTTGACAACAGCGTGGGTCAGCCCGACGAACCGGAGTTGGCTTACGATTTCCTGCAGGAGTTCTGGGGACAGGGGTTCGCGACCGAGGCCTCCCATGTGGTCATCGATCGTGCACTGGAGATCGGCTACCGATGTTTAGCCTCCACTGTTCGCGTGTGGAACATCGCCTCGCTCCACGTACTCGGCAAACTGGGCTTCGTACTCACCGGGGAAAGGGAACACGACGCTGTCCATGGCGATTCGCTTCTGCTGCGACTATCGCTTCGATGACGGAAGAGTTCGCTCAGCTGAGTCTGCGCCGGCTATCGCGCAGACTGCTTCCTGCCCTCTGCCGTCGTGGCGGGCCGACGATGCGTCTACTGCTTCGGGATCTCACCCAATCGCGCACCCGGCCCGTACATCGACTGCGTGAAGTGCTCGACTTCCCCGTCCACGTCGGGACTCAGCGATGCCCCCTCGCCTTCGACGATGACGAAGGTCATGGTGAGGTTCGCATCATGGGTGATCGAGAGGTGGATGTTCGTGGCGCCGATGCGGTGGAAATGTTCGAGCACGAGACCCCGCAGGCGAAATGAGGGCGCACCAGATCTCGCGGGGACCACCTCGGCGGATTGCCAGGGCAGCCATCCGGGGAATCCGATGGCTTTCTTCAGTGCCTCCTTGGCGGAGAATCTAGCTGCCAAGGAGGCATCCGTCCGGCGTTTGCCGTTGCGTTTGAGCTGTTCGGCGGGGGTGAGCAGGCGATCGAGCAGTTCGGGGACACGCTCGATGTGCTCGGCGAAGCGCGGCACATCGGCTATGTCGGTTCCGATTCCCAGAATCGCCATGTCTCTCCCTTAGCTCTGCAGTCGCAGCCGCAGCTGTCGCGGGCGGTCCGGAGGCCTGCCCGCTTGCACTGAGTCTTACTCCACGGTCACGGACTTGGCGAGGTTGCGTGGCTGATCCACGTCGAGGCCTTTGGCCGTGGCCAGTTCCATCGCGAAGATCTGCAGCGGAACCGTGGTCAGCAACGGTGCCATGAGTGTCGTCGTCTGGGGGACGTAGATGACCTCGGACGCGAATTCCTGGACCTCTTCGTCGCCCTCTTCTGCTATGACTACGGTGTTGGCGCCTCGGGCCCGGACTTCCTGGATGTTCGAGATGACCTTGGCGTGCAGGGAATCGCGGCCGCGCTTGGACGGCACGACGATGATGACGAGCTGACCATCGTCGATGAGTGCGATCGGGCCGTGCTTGAGTTCACCGGCGGCGAAGCCCTCGGCGTGGATATAGGCGAGCTCCTTGAGCTTGAGCGCACCTTCCATCGCCACGGGGTAGCCGACGTGACGACCCAGGAACAGCACCGAACCGACATCCTGGTTCCGCTGTGCCAGTGCCTGGACCTGCTCCTTGTCGTTGTCGAGGAGACTCTGAACCTTCGCGGGGATGGTCTGGAGTTCGTTGAGGATGTCGCCGATCTCGTCGCGGAACTTGTTGCCGCGCAGCTGTGCCAGGTAGAGGCCCAGCAGGTAGCAGGCCACGACCTGTGAGAGGAAGGCCTTCGTCGAGGCGACGGCGATCTCCGGACCGGCGTGCGTGTAGAGCGCGGCATCGGATTCGCGGGGAATGGTGGATCCGAAGGTGTTGCAGATGGCGATGACCTTCGCGCCCTGCTGACGAGCGTGGCGCACGGCCATGGTCGTGTCCATGGTCTCTCCCGACTGGGAGATTGCGACGACGAGGGTCTTCTCATTGACCACGGGATCGCGGTAGCGGAACTCGTGGGCGAGTTCGACCTCGACTGGCACACGGCACCAGTGTTCGATCGCGTACTTGGCGACCTGGCCGGCGTAGGCCGCGGTGCCGCAGGCGATGACGATGATCTTGTCGATGGTCTTGAGCACGGTCTCGTCGATGTGCATCTCATCGAGTGTGAGCTTGCCGTCGATGTCGAGGCGGCCCAACAGTGTGTCCGCGATGGCCTGCGGCTGGTCGTGGATCTCCTTGTCCATGAAGGAGGGGAATCCACCCTTTTCCGCAGCAGCGGCGTCCCAGTCGACTTGGTATTCAACGCCGTCGACCTCGTTGCCGTCGTTGTCCGTGATGACCACGGAGTCCGGGGTGATGGTCACGACCTGGTCCTGACCGATCTCTACTGCGGTGCGCGTGTAGTCGATGAAGGCTGCTACGTCGGAGCCGAGGAAGTTCTCTCCCTCGCCCAGGCCGATGACCAGGGGCGAGTTGCGGCGTGCGGCGACGACCTGTCCGGGAGCGTCGGCGTGGACGGCCAGGAGGGTGAAGGCACCTTCGAGCTGGGTGGCGGTCGCGCGCATGGCCTGTGTCAGGTCGCCGGTGTCCTGGAAGTTCTTAGCCAGCTGAGCAGCCGCCACCTCGGTGTCGGTCTCGGACTGGAATTCGACGCCCTCGGCGATGAGGTCGCGCTTGAGCTGGGCGAAGTTCTCGATGATGCCGTTGTGGATCAGCGCCAGCTTTCCACCGTCGGCCACATGCGGATGGGCGTTGAGGTCGGTGGGTCCACCGTGGGTGGCCCACCTGGTGTGGCCGATGCCTGTCTGCGCCTTCGGCAGCGGGTTGGCCTCGAGCTCATCGGTCAACGCCGAGAGCTTGCCCGCCTTCTTCGCGGTCTCCAGATCACCGGCAGGAGTGACAAGGGCGACTCCCGCAGAGTCATAGCCCCGATATTCGAGCCTCTTCAGGCCGCTGAGCACCACATCGAGCGCCGAGTGATCAGCATTGTCAACGTCTGCTTTGGATACATAACCAACGATTCCACACATGAGAGGAATTTTACGCAATCGAGTCAAGAATCGTTGCATCGACCACCTCGGCGATCCATGAGGGCATGACGCATGACACAATTGTGCCCATGCCTCATGTCGATCCTATCCTTGACCGTGCGCGGCGCCTGGCCGGCCTCAACATCGGACGTAAGCCCGAGGTCGAACCGACGTCCCCGTTCTGGGAGTTCGATCGAGACGTCTGGGGCACGCTGGCCCAGGCCACTCCCCTGCCGTTGAAACAGCGCGACATCGAACGCCTGCGCGGGCTGGGCGACCGGATCAACCTCGACGAGGTGGCTCAGGTGTACCTGCCCCTGTCCCGCCTGCTCAACCTCTACGTCTCCGCCCGGCGGGCCAAACACGAGATGACCCGCGAATTCTTCTCACCGCTTCACGAGGTCGGCTTGGAACCGCAGGAAGCTAAACGGACCCCCTTCGTCATCGGCGTGGCCGGCTCCGTCGCCGTCGGCAAGTCCACCACCGCCCGTGTTCTGCGCGAACTCCTGGCCAGGTGGCCCGACACTCCCCGGGTCGAACTCATCACCACCGATGGCTTCCTCTACTCCAATGCCGAACTCGATCGCCGACGGCTCAACGGGCGCAAGGGCTTCCCCGAGTCCTACGACCGGCGCAAACTGCTGCGGTTCATCTCGGCCGTGAAGTCCGGTTCGCCCGAGGTCCGCGCACCCGTGTACTCGCACCACACCTACGACATCGTCCCCGGCGCCGAGGTGGTTGTCCGCTCCCCCGATGTCCTCATCGTCGAAGGCCTCAACGTCCTCCAACCCGCCCGTCCCCGCAGCGACGGGACTCTGGGCCTGTCGATCAGCGACTACTTCGATTTCTCCGTCTACGTCGATGCCCGTTCCCGGGATATCCGGCAGTGGTACATCTCCCGCTTCCTCAAGCTCAAGCACGGTGCCTTCCAGGACACGGACTCCTACTTCCACCGCTATTCGAAGCTTGATGACGACGAGGCGATCACCCTGGCCACGGAGATCTGGGATTCGATCAACTTTCCCAATCTGCGTGAAAACGTCCAGCCCAGCCGCGGCCGCGCCGACCTCGTGCTGCATAAATCCGCTGACCACACGATCCGCAAGGTCCAGCTGCGCAAGCTCTGAGGTCTGCGCGGGAGGACGCGCAGGCGCGACGGTGCGCATGAGCCCCTCGGGCGCACCGTCAGCGACCTGCCGGGCGTGAGGTCTCTCACGTCGGGTCCTGGTCCGAGCCGATGAGGAAATAGATTCCGTGTTGTGATAGTTGCACTCAGTGCATGCTTCGGAGCCTGCCTTGTTTCTGTGGTCTGGTTTCGAATCGAAGGACAGCTGTGTCCGTTTGCGTCTCTTCGACCCTGACGCATCGGAACACCACCAGGAAATGAGGCCGATATGAGTCTGCAGTCAGCACATAGGGTGATGTACACCTCTGTGTCGAGCAAGAAGACCCCGAAGACTTCCATCAAACCCGGGACCTATCGCCGCATCGCCTCGTTTGCGACCCGGCACAAGGCCAGGCTCATCGTCTTCCTCACCCTGTCCATCGGCACAGCGGTCATCGGCGTCCTCAACCCTGTCCTCGCCGGCAAAGTCGTCAACGCGATCACCGGTGGTGGACCCGTCGCGACCGTCGTCTGGCTGGCCGTGGCGATCGGAGGACTGGCGATCGCGGACGCCGCGATCTCGATCTTCAACAGGTACCTGTCCTCGCAGATCGGAGAGGGTCTCATCTTCGATCTGCGCACTGCGGTCTATGACCATGTGCAGAAGATGCCGATCGCCTTCTTCAACCGCACCCGCACGGGCGCCCTGGTCTCGCGCCTGAACACCGATGTGATCGGGGCTCAGCGGGCGTTTTCCAACACGCTCTCGGGCATCGTGTCGAACTTCGTGTCCCTGATGCTGACGGTCGGAGTGATGGTCACGATCTCCTGGCAGGTCACAGTGCTCTCGATCCTGCTGCTGCCGCTCTTCATCATCCCCACCAGACTGCTCAGCGGAAAGCTCGCGGACCTCCAGTTCCGGGCCGCCGACAACAGTGCGAGCATGTCGACGCGCATGACAGAACGCTTCTCGGCGGGAGGTGCGACTCTGGTCAAGCTCTTCGGCGATCCGAAGACCGAATCAGACGAGTTCTCCGATCGTGCCGATCAGGTCCGTGACATCGGCGTCAAGGTGGCCATGCTGCAGTCGACCTTCGTGTCCTCTCTGACACTGGTCTCTGCACTGGCGCTGGCGCTCGTCTACGGTGTCGGCGGCGTGCAGGCAGTTCTCGGTAACCTCAACGCCGGCCAGGTCGTTACCCTGGCACTGCTCCTCACCCGCCTCTACACTCCGCTGACAATGCTCGCCAATGCCCGCCTGGACATCATGAGCGCCGTCGTCAGCTTCCAACGCGTCTTCGAGATCCTCGACCTCGTGCCCCTGATCAAGGAACCCGCGAACCCGAAGTCACTGCCGAAGCGTGGCCTGGACGTGACGTTCTCGGACGTCGACTTCGCCTACCCCAGTGCCGACCAGGTCAGCCTCGCAAGCCTCGAGGACGTCTCCGTGCTCGATGCCCGCGGCGGGGAAGAAGTCCTGCATTCCCTGAACTTCACGATCCCTGCCGGTCACACCGTTGCCCTGGTCGGCTCTTCCGGTGCAGGCAAATCCACAATCGCCTCGCTCCTGCCCCGCCTCTACGATGTGACTTCAGGGTCGATCGCCATCGGCGGCGTGGACGTGCGCGAGCTGTCGTATGAGTCTCTGCGGAAGTCGGTGGGAGTAGTGACTCAGGACGGCCACGTCTTCCATGAGTCGATCCGTTCGAATCTGGCCCTGGTCAAACCCGAGGCCACCGAGGCCGAACTGCACCAGGCCATCGATCGCGCCCAACTGCACAATGTGATTGCGGTCCTGCCCGATGGTTTGGACACCGTCATCGGTGAGCGCGGCTACCGACTCTCCGGTGGTGAGCGTCAGCGGCTGACGATCGCGCGCATGCTCCTGGCCGCCCCGGAGGTCGTCGTCCTCGACGAAGCAACCTCGGCCTTGGACTCGACGAACGAGGCAGCGGTACAGCAGGCCCTGTCTCAGGCCATGAGCGGTCGCACCGCCATGGTCATCGCCCACCGTCTCTCCACGGTCCGTCAGGCCGATACGATCCTCGTGATCGAGGCCGGGCGCATCGTCGAGTCAGGCTCGCATGACGAGCTGTTGGCTCGCAGCGGCCGCTATGCCGAACTCTACGAAACACAGTTCGCCCCGAGCTGAGGGGCAGCGACGAGCTGAGGGGCAGCGACGACAGAGGCCGAGGTGAACTACACCTCGCTCGCCGCGCTGAATACTGCATGCTGAGCGCTGAGCGCTGAGCGCTGAGCGCCCAAGCCGAGGATTAAGCGCTCAGGCCTGTGGAAGGAGCGCCGCGTCCCCTAAAGCACACCCTTCGGACCGCGGGCAGTTCGCGATGGTGACCTGCACACCGCACAGCGGGTCCTCCCTGTTCCTTTGCACAACGCCCTCGATCAACACTTGGCTCGAATATGTCGTCGCCGGCGACGACATATTCGAGCGCACCGTTGATCGAGGATCATCGTGTCTCCGAGAGCCCATGCTTCGGCGTGTTTCCTACGGCCACCGTGCCTCGTGGACGTCTCTTCGTCTTCTGTTCGACAGCGGTTCTGATGCGAATGAACTGTTCAGCGGAGAAGATCTGCGACCATGTCAGCCGAAAGACCGTGTACCCGAGGTTGCGGAGGCGATACTCTCGACGTCTCTCGAGTTCGAATTCCTGCCTCGGATCTGCATTCTTCAGATAGTACTTTCCAGCACCATCGAACTCGGCAATGACTCCGGCTTGCTCGTTCGCGAAGTCCGTCCTCGCGACGAAATTGCCGAGCTCATCACGGATCACCACCTGCGGTTCGAATCCGGGTACGGAGTGCTCGACGAAGCGCACTGCGGTGATCGACTCGGCGATCGATTCTCGACGGGGATCGATATTCTCCAGCACCGAGGCGATCCGTGCCTGATGGGTTCTCGGCGGGCGGCTGCCGCAGTAGCTCACGAAGTCACCCGCGGACACGTGTGATTGGCGAACGGCCTCGTCGACTACGGCAACGGCGAATGCCAGTGGGAAATCACGGGCGATGTCGAACAAGGTACGCAGCACCGAAGTAGTGCGAATACCGTTGACCAACACCGTATCGTCGTCGCTGAGCTCTCTCTTTCGCAAAAGAATTGAAGCGCGGCACACACCGAATTTCGGATGCACTGCCTCCGCATAGGGGTTTGCGCCCTGGGCGAAGTAGGGAACCGACAGCCCATGGATGATCAGCGCACTTCGGTGCGAGAATACGGCATCCTGCGGTAGGTCATCGACGTACGATCTCACCATGACCCGCAGATCCTCTCCGGCCTTGAGCATTCCCTTCGATTCCTGCGGCAGGTTTGTGCTCTCGGCTTCGGCAATCGTGGCCACAAACAGGTGAGCAGGCTCCGCGCAGGTCCTCGTCACAACGTAAATGCCGCGACGGACGCGTCGCAGACAGCATCGTTCGGCAAGAGCGATCTGGTAGACATTCATTCCGGCGTTCTTGAGCTCCGCAGCGGACAGGCACGCAAACATGAGGCAAGCATCGCCGAACACTGTGATCATTACAACGGTGATGATCCAGGCTGTGGATCAGTCGTCACTCGAATGCACAGACAGCGGAAACGTCCGTCACACCCCGCCCCTCACTCCATAGGAGCACGAAGAGATTCTCCGGAAACCAACCGTCACCCGACACAATGCGGAGAAACCCGTGGCAGCCTTTCAGCGCGACCCAAACAAGACGACGCGCTGTCGAGACATTCGGTCCTCGATCAACGCGGCGTCAGAATATGTCGTCGCCGGCGACGACATATTCTGGCTAACTGTGGGTCGAGCAGACAACGTGACGCTGAGGCCGCACGGCTGAGCGCAACTGCAGCCGCTGAGGCCGCTGAGGCCGCTGAGGCCGCTGAGGCCGCTGAGCGCAGCTCCTGCGTGGCTACAGCCCCAGGTGCTCCTGAACATTGGCGGCCAGGCGTTCGGCCTGGGCCTGGGCGATGTCTTCGGTCTCGGCTTCGACCATGACGCGGATCAGCGGCTCGGTGCCAGAGGCCCGCAGCAGGACGCGGCCGGAGCCCTCGAGCTCGGTTTCGACGGCCTGAACCTCCGAGGAGACCTTCGGGTGATCGACCCCGTGCTTGTCGACGCCCTTGACGTTGACAAGGGCCTGCGGCAGCTGTGGAATCTCGGCAGCCAGATCAGCCAGAGTCCGCTTCGAATCGGCCATGCGCTTCATCAGGTGCAGGGCCGTCTGCACACCGTCGCCGGTCGTACCGTGGTCGAGCATGAGCACGTGCCCGGACTGCTCCCCGCCGAGGACGTAGCCGTCTGCGAGCATGCGTTCGAGGACGTAGCGGTCACCGACAGCGGTCTGGACGGTCTCGATGGAGTACTTGTCCATCGCGTGCTTGAGCCCGATGTTCGACATCACGGTCGTCACGAGCGTGTTCCCGGTCAGTTCGCCGAGTTCCTTGAGGCCGATCGCCAGGATGCCCATGAGCTGGTCACCGTTGATGACACGGCCCAAAGAGTCCACCGCCAGGCAGCGGTCGGCGTCGCCGTCGAAGGCCACGCCCAGGTCGGACTGGGTTTCCACGACGAGGCGCTGCAGCGGCTCCAGATGCGTGGAGCCGACGCCGTCGTTGATGTTGAAGCCATCGGGCTCGGCGGCGGAGACGATGACCTCGGCACCGGCCTGACGCAGTGCGGCGGGGCCGACGATGGAGGCGGCACCGTGGGCGCAGTCGACGACGACTTTGAGGCCGGACAGGGGACGTGTGCCCTCAGCGTCGAGGGAGCGTACGAGCTTCTCTGTGTATTCGTCGGCAGCGGCGGGATAACGGGAAATGCGACCCACCTCGGCGCCGGTGGGACGAACCCAGTCCTCATCGAGGATCTCCAGGATCGAGTCCTCGACCGAGTCATCGAGCTTCGTTCCGCCCGCTGCGAAGAATTTGATGCCGTTGTCGGGCATCGGATTGTGGGAGGCGGAGATGACGACGCCGAAGGCGGCACCGGTATCGGCGACGACGCTGGCGATGCCCGGAGTGGGCAGCATTCCCGCGTCGAGCACGTCGACTCCGGCGGAGGCAATTCCAGCGGAGATCGCGGCGGAGAGGAACTCACCGGAGACACGGGTGTCACGGCCGACAACGGCGAAGGGACGTTTGCCTTCCGGCCATCCGCGGGTGAGTACCCGCGAGCCTGCCACGGAGAGTTGGAGCGCCAGCCGTGCGGAGATGTCACGGTTGGCGAGTCCACGGACACCGTCGGTGCCGAAGAGTCGTGTCATGGAAAGTCCTTTCCTCAATTTCTCGTCGATTTTAGTCCATAGAGCCGCCGAGGCGTTCGTGCCGGACCGTGCAACGTCCGAAATCCGTGCGAGATATGTCGCCTGCATCGGTGCGAGGTGACGCCGCCGATGGCGGTGTGGCATATGAATGCACGAAATGCGGCCCCGAATCCGGTTCGGGGCCGCATTACGATGTTCATCGAGCTGAACTGTTGAGGACTGCACTTCAGCGGCAGACCAGGCGCAGTCCTGACAGCAGAATCAGCGCTTCGAGAACTGAGGTGCCTTACGTGCCTTCTTGAGACCGGCCTTCTTGCGCTCGGGGACGCGTGCGTCGCGGCGCAGGTAGCCTGCCTTCTTCAGCTCAGCACGGTTCGACTCTTCGTCGATCTGGTTGAGCGAACGGGCGATGCCCAGACGAACGGCTCCGGCCTGGCCGGAAGGTCCGCCACCGGAGATGCGCACGACGACGTCGAAACGTCCTTCGAGGTCCAGGAGACGGAAAGGCTCGTTCACGAGCTGCTGGTGCAGCTTGTTCGGGAAGTACTCTTCGAGAGTGCGTCCGTTGATGGTCCATTCACCGGATCCCGGGATCAGGCGGACGCGAGCGATTGCCTGCTTGCGGCGGCCGACTCCGTTGCCGGGAGCGGTCAGGGACTGTCCACGTCCGCCGGCGGTCTGTTCGCCCAGGCCTGCGGAATCGGGGGTCTCCGACGTGTATTCGGTTGCGGTTGGTTCTTCGACAGATTCTGTCGCAGTGGTGGTTTCTTCAGCCACGGTTCTCCTCGGTATGTCTAGAGCTGGGGCGCGCTTTACTGCGCGACCTGGCTGAGTTCGTACGGCTGCGGATTCTGAGCGGCGTGTGGGTGCTCTCCACCCGTGTACACCTTCAGCTTCTGCATCTGGGCACGTCCGAGACGAGTCTTCGGAACCATACCGCCGACAGCCTTTTCGACTGCGCGCTCGGGATTGGTGGCGAGAAGCTCGGCGTAGTTGACGCTCTTCAGACCGCCCGGGTAACCCGAGTGGTGGTAAGCGCGCTTCTGATCGAGCTTCGCACCGGTCAATGCGACCTTGTCTGCATTGATGATGATGACGAAGTCACCGGTATCGATATGAGGAGCAAAGGTGGTCTTGTGCTTGCCGCGCAACAGGCGTGCAACCTGTGAGGCAAGACGACCGAGCACCTGGTCAGTGGCGTCAATGACGTGCCACTGGCGCTCAATATCGCCGGGCTTGGGTGTGAACGTACGCAAAAGTAGCCTTCTTTTCGTATCTCTTGGTGTAGTGCTGATGACTCATCGGGTCGTGAGTCTGATGAGTCAAGGCACTCGTTGTCTTGAATCGGGTCTGTCCATCGAAATCGTCCCCTCACCTACGGGCCTGCAACGCATGAGGCTATGTAAGGGAGCACGACGGACACACACAACGACAATCAAATATACATGCATCCGCTCTCGCGGAGCAAACGCTCAGGCCAGTGCCAGAGCGGGTGGAAAGCTGAGCCGATACTATTGACCTGTGCCGCCTACATCCCTTCTGCCCACGCGCCTTCCCGCATACAGACTCCTCGTGCTGGGATCAGTTCTCGGGCTCCTGCTGCTCGTACTCGGTCCGGCACAGTCACCGGCCACCGCGGCGGATGAGTCACCGACTGCAGGCGGGGACTTCGCAACGACGGCGAGCACACCAGTGTCATCGACCACCTCAGCGACTGCGGGCACGGGAACAACGGATGCAGATTCGGATGCCGCAGGGTCCCCCGACGGCAAGACCATCGTCTACGGCATACCCGGCCTGACCATCAATGATATCGATCCGAAGCGCACACCGAACCTCTACGAGCTCTTCTCCAACGGTGCTGCAGCCAACCTCAACGTCCGCACCATCGGCTCAGCCACCTGCCCCGGTTCGGGCTGGCTGTCCATGGGTGCCGGCGCCCGCGCCCAGGCGGGTCCGCCGACCGACCCGGAACAAGAAGGAAGCAAGTCGACCTGCCCGTCTCTGAGCGCTCCGTCCACCGGCGAAGAGGCAGTGGGCAAGACAGCCGAAGATTCGGATAGCACCACGAAATCGAGTGGTGGAGCAGCCGTATCGGGTGATGAAGATCTCACGAAACAGCAGGTGAAGGGTACGACCACTGCAAGGATCGATGACTTCGAGTCCATCAAGGAGCCGAACATCGATTCTGGCTACTCGGTGGACTACGGGATGCTCGCTCGACTCGTGCGTGAACAGGGGAAGGCTGGCTCTGAAGGGACGACTGTGCCTCAGGGGACAGACGCAGCGGGACATGCTTCGCAGCTTCAGCCCTGCGTCGCCGCCGAGGGACCGGGCGCGGCCTACGCCGTCGCCGACGAGAACGGCGTTGTGGCCAACTACACGGACGATGCCGCCGCCACAGACTGCCGGCTCGATCTCGTTGACTTGGGCTCGATCGGCTCTTCGGCCTGGCTCTACGATCCAATCCCCAACTTCTCCTACACCGTCCCTGTCTTCTTCGACCGTGACGAACGCGTCGCCGAGGCCGACAAACGTCTGGGCGACAAACTGCAGCAGGTGAAGGAGAACGCAAAGCCGGGAAGCGCGGAGCCGACGATCATGGTGGCCGGCCTCGGCGACAGTTCGGGTCTGCCGCAGCTGCGCGCCTTCGTTGCCTCCGGTCCCGGCTACGAACCGGGCAGCCTGTCTTCACCCAGCACTCGCACACCCGGGCTCCTGCAGATCACGGACATCGCTCCGGGAATCCTTGACCAGTTCGGCATCTCCTCTCCCAGCGGCATCAAATTCGACAACACGCCCAGCGAGGACGATCCGCACAAGCGCATCGACGACCTCGTGTCCGAAGCGCAGAAGGCGACGTCGATCTATCAGCATCTGTCGACGTTCTCCCTCCTCCTCGACATCATCTTCTATGTCCTGTTCCTCCTGTGCGGACTCCTCCTGAGCCGCAATCTCCTCGGTCGCCGAGGCGGTGCGACGGTGGCTCCGAAGGTGCACCGATTCCTCGCCTGGGTCTCACTGGCCGTCGCGACCGTGCCGATGAGCGCGTTCGTGGCCAGCCTGTTCCCGTGGGCCAGACTGCCGCACCCCGGGTTCGGACTCAGCGTGTCGATCGCTGTCTCAGCAGCGCTCCTCTTCACAGCCTCTCTGCTCCCCCCGTGGGGTCGCACCTGGCGCGGTCGTGTGGCTGCACTCTCGCTGCTGAGTTTCCTCATCCTCTCCGCGGATCTCATCACCGGTTCGCATCTGCAGGGGAACTCGCTGCTGGGCTACAACCCGATCGTCGGTGGCCGCTACTACGGGCTGGGCAATCAGGGTGCGGCGATCTTCATCGTCAGCCTCTTCATCTTCCTGGGTCTTGCGATCTCCTGGCTGAGGGCTAAAGGGCATCGCCGGATGGTCTTCCTCCTGCCCCTCGTCCTTGGACTGTTTGCGGTCTTCGTGTCCGGGAACCCGGCATGGGGTGCGAAGTTCGGTGGCACGATCGCCACCTTGGCGGGCCTGCTTGTGCTGTTGGCACTGGTCAGCCGCATCCGCCTGTCCGTCTTCCGCCTCGTGCTCATCGGCCTCGCCTCCTTGGCAGTGCTGCTGGGCATCGCATTCCTCGATTGGCTGCGCGTGCCCGGGGCACGATCACACTTCGGGAACTTCTTCGACCAGATCGTGACCGGTGAAGCTCTGCAGGTGGTCGGTCGCAAGCTTGGAGCCAACCTCCACATCATTCAGATCAACCCGGGACTGGCGATCGTGACTCCTCTTGCAGTCATCGCCATCCTGTTCTTCCTCCGCTACCTGCTCCACTTCCCCAGCATTGCGCCCACCAGCCGCACGGGTCGACTGACGAACAAATGGCGCGGTCGCCTGCCGCAGGTGTTCGCGGACCAGGACATCCACTTCGGGTTCCTCGCCGCGGCCACAGGCATGGCGGTGGGTCTGGTTCTCACGGATTCCGGGATCGCCGTGCCTTCCACCGGTGCCATGGTGCTGCTGCCCTACCTGTTGGCCCTCAGCGCCGAACACGCGAACGAACCAGTCACAGACGGAAACCCAGATCAGGGCAGACCACGCCACGACACTCCAAGTGGGCGCGGTTCAGGTGGGCGCAGTTCAGGTGGGCGCGGTTCAGGTGGGCGCAGCCGCCACACCATCCTCATGGCTGCCAAGCCCGCAGCCGCCTCGCCTGCCGCCGACTCCGCTGCCACCGACTCCCCCGATGGTTCGACCGGGACCGGGAGGGATCGGACATGAGGGGCAGTATCTTCCCGTTGCGGGTGCTGCTGGGCGTCTTCGTCATCGCCCTGCTCGTCCTCGGCCTCCCGCCGGCTTCCCAAGCGAGCACGAACACGAACACGACCGAGAGCAACAGCACAACCGCCAATACCGCTGCCTCGGCCAGCAATACTGAGAGCACCACCTCGGCGAACACTGCCACGGACGCCCCACCTAAGACACCCGAATCGGGCACCGCACCGATCTTCATCGGAGTGTCCGGCTTCAGCTTCGAAGACCTCGACCCGCGCACCACCCCGAATCTGTGGAAGATGATGAAGTCCGCGCAGATCGGCACCATCACTCCACGCAGCGTGCACTCCAGCAGCTGCCCCGTCGACGGCTGGCTGGGTGTCGGGTCGGGCCGTCGCGCCGCCGACGAACCGCGGGAGGAGTGCCGTCAGTCTGCCCCACCGCTCGATGGCTGGGTCGCGGACTGGGACGTCTATCGCCAGGTGGCTCGTGGGGACAACTACGATGCCCTGTTGGGCGGACTCTCCGAGTCCGTACCGACGATCAAGGCTTTCGGCTCCGGTGCCGCCATCGCCGCAGCTTCACCCAACGGGCATGTCACTGGGTGGACTCCGGCCGGCGATGACCTCGCCGACAAGGCCACCCAAGCCTCGGAGGGTGGTGAGCTCTCACTCATCGACCTCGGAAACACGACCGCGGACGGATACTCCCTTAAGAACCTCGACAAGCGGGTCGGCACGATCCTTGCCGCCACAGGGTGGAGCGACGGCAACGCCGCCCAGGGACTGTCATCTGGGAAATCGCCGGTGATCTTCTCCTCCATCGCTGACGGTGCCAACGACGGCTCCTCGATGCAGGCGACGATGATGCTTCAACCCGGAGGTGCCCCGGGACTGCTGACCTCCTCGTCGACACGTCAGCCGGGTCTGGTGCAGGTTCCTGACATCGCACCGACGCTTGTCGAACTCAGCGGCGGTGAACCCATGGCCAATGCGGCCGGTGCTCCGATGACCTCTGACACCGGAGGCAGCTGGGAGTCTCGCTACCAGGCCGTTCTCGACCGTCAGGTGGCGGTGAAGACCCAGAACGAACTGTCCACCTGGTTCTTCCCCGTGGTCGCTGCGCTCATGATCGGCCTACTGGTCCTGGCCTGGTTCCTGCGTAAGAATCATCGCGATCTCATCCATTCCGGTGCCTACCGGCTGGGCACCGTCTTCGCCGCAATGCCGGTGTCGACCTACCTCGTCAACACGGTGCCGTGGGAGCGAGCGACCAACCCGGATATTGCGATGTTGGGAGCCCTGGTCGGCTGGTCGCTGATACTCGGAGCCATCGCCCTGCTCGGACCGTGGCGCGGGAACAAACTCGGGCCGATGCTCTTCATCTGCGTCGTCACAGTTCTCGTCCTGGCCTACGACGTGATCACCGGTTCTCAGCTCCAGATGTCGACGCTGCTGGGCGAGCCGCTGCTCATCGCATCGAGGTTCTACGGCATCGGCAACTCAGCACTCGCGCTCTACTGCTGCGCCCTCCTGCTGGCCGTCGCCGGGTTCGCATCGCTGACAACCCGGCCGATCGTGCGCATCCTCATCGTCACCGTGCCGGTCCTCGTGTCGAGCGTCATCCTGGCCGCCCCGGGGCTGGGCACGAAATTCGGGTCCGTGCCGACGCTGATCATCGGCGTCGCCTACCTCGTCCTCGCGGCCGCGAGCATCAGATTCTCACTCAAACGCATGGGCCTGACGGTGGGGATCGCCGGCTTCGTTATGCTGGCCGTTCTGTTCATCGACTGGCTGCGCCCGGCCGATCAGCGCACCCACTTCGGCCGTTTCTTCGATTCCATCATCAGCGGTGAGGCCCTGAGCGTGCTCGCCCGCAAGATCGGCATGAACATCGACATCCTGACCCAGTCATGGATGACACTCGTCCTGCCGCTCATCATCATCGGCGTGTTCTGGCTGGCGCTCGATCCGCAGCGCTTCTCACTGCAGGGCATGACCGACTCCTACACTCGGATCCCACTGCTGCGGGCCGGCATGATCAGCCTCGCCATCCTGCTGGGGGTCGGCACCATCATCAACGACTCGGGAATCGTCGTCCCCGCCGTGGGCATCCTCTTCCTCGTTCCCGTTCTCGTCCACCTCGAAACCTTCGATCCGAACCAGACGGCAGACAACGGCGGTCAGACGAAAGGCTTCAGTTCCGTCTGACCGCCGTCTGCCCTCACACGGCGGTTCTGCGCCGGCGCACCATGGTCACTGCCATGCTGCCGGCGACGATGAGTGCGAGTGCCGCCGCCACCAGGTTCAAGGCATCGAAGCCGGTGCGCGGCAAGTCCCCGCCGTCCTTCGAGCCGTTCGCGTTGTCTCCGCTTCCGTCCGCATTCGCCGAAGTGGCCCCGGAGGCGTCCGCGTTCGCACCGTTTCCGTTGGAACTTGCATTCGACCCGGAAGCGTTCGCCGATCCGTCATTTCGACCATCGGCATCAGCGTTTGATCCTGCACCGTCGGAGGTGCCGTTGTCGCCGGCTGCCGCGTTCGCCTCATCGCCGACCTGCGCCGTGGCTTCGAACTTGTGGCTGACCGGCAGCGGGTTGTCATCCCACCACTGCCCGTCTCCGGCCTGCAAACCCACCTCGACGGTGACCTCACCGGAGGCGTCCGCGGGGGCGGTGACGTTGATGGCGACATCACTGGCACCGGCCGGGATCGATTCCAAGGTCATGGTCTTCGCCGCAGCGTCCACCTTCACCTCGGGGCCCTTCGCGGTCGCCGACTTCGCGGTCGCCTGGGTTCCCGTCGATCCGGAATCGGCGGCGCTGACGGTGTAGCCCTCGGGCAGGTCAACGGTCACCTCCACGGGTCCTGGCACCTCCGTCTTCGCGGTGGTGTTGAGAACGAAGTCCCTGCTCTCACCGGGCTCGATACTCTTGCCGGGGGCGGCGAGATCGACCTCGAGCTGGCCGTTGTCGATGACGTCCATGGCCAGGTCGGCCTGACGTTCGTCCTTGTCCGGTGAAACCTTCTCGTCGGCTTCTGTTCGCTCTTCGAAGTAGTCGACCCAGGTCTCGAAGTCTGTGAGCCCGGAGAGTTCGAAGTCACCCTTGGCGAAGGAGAAGAAGTTGTCTCCCCCAGCGGCGAGGAAGCTCAAGGTAGCGACCCTGTATTCCTTGTCAGGGTCAAGCTTCTTGCCGTCGACCTCGACCGACTTCACGTGTTTGCCCTTTCCCGCCTCGGAGTCGTAGACGACTTCGAGTTCCTCGGAGATGCCGAGGTGGAGGAACGGACGCGAGGCATCGTCTGGTTGCCACTGCTCTTCGAACAGGCCGATGACATCGGAGCCCTTCATCGTCACGACACCATGGTCGTTGGCGAAGGGCAGGACCGAGCTGAGCTCGGCGGCGGTGACTTCGCACTTATCTTCTTCGTTGTAGATGTCCTCGCATTTGAGGTCTGTGCGCAGTCCGCCCGGGTTTGTGATGCCGAAGTCGGCGTCGTCGAGCTGGGTGCCCTCGACTCCGTCCTTGAGTGCATCGGCGACGAGGTTGCCCAGGGTGCTCTCCGCACCGCGATCCTCTTTGCCGTCCTTCTTCGCCCGATTGATGTCCTCGCTGATCTCACCGGCAACGACAGAGCCCGGGACCTTCGCCTTCTCGTCAGCGTCGGCGATGATCTTTGCAACCTCGTCGACGACGGGCGAGTCGTAGCTCTTGTCCTCCGTCTTGATGAGACCGGAGTTCTCGGTCGTCCAGTTTCCGTTCGCATCGGCTTCGAGCTGAACCTGGCCGACGTATTCGCCGTAGCTGCCGGCCTCGATCACGGGTCGTGTCCGCTCGGGTGCGCCGGGTACGGGTGCCTCGAACGAGTACGGCAGATGGGTGTGACCGGTGAAGAGCACATCGACGGAGGCATCCGCCTCGGTGACCAGCTTCTTGAACTCGGCATTCGAGGCTTGCGCATCCTCCAGGCTCTCGGTGTCTGAGGCGCCGAGGTGGGCCTCAACGACCGTCATATCCGGCTGTTCATCATCGGGCAGAGCCTCGATCTCACCGGCGACGCGGTTGACGGCCGCGGTGGGGTCACCGAAAACGAGACCGTCGATGCCATCGGGTGAGACCAGTGATTTGGTGTCCTTGGTGACCACGCCGATGACGGCAACCTTCACCCCACCCACGTCGACCGTCGTGTAGCTCTGAAGCCCGTCGACGAGGCTGCCGGGCTTCTTGTCGTAGACGTTGGCGGCAAGGTAGGGGAAGTCTGCTTCGGAGGAGACTCTGCCGGTCAGTTCGTCGACGCCCTGGTCGAACTCATGGTTGCCGACAGCCGAGGCCTGAGCGCCGATGGCGTTGAGCACGTCGATTGTCGGGGTGTCCTGCTGGGAGGAGGAGACATAGGTGGAGGCGCCGATGTTGTCACCGGCGGAGAGGAACCCGGTCCCGGCAGTGCCTTCCTGGGCTGCGTACTTTGCGCGCTCTTCTTCGACGACCGAGGCGAGCTGTGTGCCGGCCTCGGCGATGCGTCCGTGGAAGTCGGTGATGTTGAGCAGCTGGACCTTGGTGCCCTCGGCTGCCGCCTGAGCGGAAGTGCCTGTGTCTTCTTCGTCTTCGGCGTCAGTGCCGGCGGATGAATCGCTTGGGGATGTGGTGTTCGGGGATGACTCGGGGATGCTGACCTCGGCGGGTGCTTCCTTGGGGGAATCACCTCCGAGAGATGCGGCGGCAACAGGGGCGAGTCCCGGCAGCGTCAACATTGACACCGCAGCTCCTGTTGCCAGCATCTTCGTGACAAATTTCGACATGTATGTGTTTTCCTTCAGTCATGACATCCACTGCACAGCACCTGCGCTTGTGCCTGAGTGGATCAAGCAGACTTATTCTGCAGGGCCAAAGCGAACGATGAGTTACCTACATTTGAATGTACACAGGATTCTCACATCTGGATAGGGGAATTCTCTCAAAAAAACGAGAGTTTCCCTGTCATACCGGATTATTCCTGAGAGCGACGTGCCATCGTCTCGGCCGCGCGGGAGGCATAGAGCTCGGCCTCGGGGTAGCCCACCCCGGTGAGGACGAGCCCATGTGCGGGCGTGACGAACATGGGGTACGAGGGATCGATCCCGACATCCGCCTCGGAGAGAAGTTCCGCAGGCCGAGTCACCGGCCAGGTGCCGGACCCCACCTTGATCAAGCCTCCCACCAGGGCACGGACCATGTGGTGGCAGAATGCATCGGCACGCAGATCGATCATGATCACGGCGTCCTGGTCCCGGGTTACCTCGAGCTCGTAGAGGGTGCGGATCGTCGTTGCACCCGCCCGAGGTTTGCAGAAGGGAAGGAAGTCATGCAGGCCCTGAGCCTCGAGTGCGGCTTCGGCCATCGCCTCGGCGTCGAGTTCACCTTTGTGCTTCAGGGTCACCGGAGTCAGAAGTGGGTCGATGAAGGACCGGCGGTCGGCGAGTCTGTACTGGTAGGTCCGCCACAGTGCGGAGAATCGGGCGTCGAATGCCTCAGGGACTTCGGATGCGGAATGGATGATGATGTCATCGGTGTCGTCGGCGGTGAGGACGCCGCGCAGCCGCGAGAGGAGTGCCGCCTCGGCGGGTCGGGAGGAGTTGCCGATGAGCTTCTCGATGCCGGGTGCGGGCAGGTCGATGTGGATGGTCTGGCGTCTGGCGTGGACGCCCGAGTCGGTGCGACCGGCGACGATGGTGGCCACCTCGTCGCCGGTGATTCTGGCCAGCCCTGCTTCGAGTGTGGCCTGTACGGTACGCAGGCCAGGCTGCTTTGCCCAGCCATAGAATTCGGTGCCGCGGTAGCCGAGGTCAATGCGAAACCGCGTCATGATCCGGCCGGTCCTCGCTGGTCCTGAACTCCAGACTGCTCCTCAGGCTGCGCCTCGATGAACGGTTCGCGGGCCTTGAAAACATTCTTAAACAGCCGTGACACGAAATGCTCGCGCTGCCGGTGGTAGAGGTCGACGTTCGTGTTGTAGATGCGGGCCCCGGACAGGATGCGCTCGGACAGCACGGTCAGCTGCCCGTGCAGGAGGCCGATGGTGGTGTCGAGCTCTTCCCGGGGGCTCGTCTGCATCACCGGGGTCGATTCGTTAGAGATTGCCTTGTCGCTGAGCTGGCTGGGAATCTGTGCCGCGTCGTCGATGGCGCGAGTCAGCGCTCTCTCCGCGGCAGCTCCGCGAGGCCCGAACGGAGCACGCTCGGCCGAGGTGAGCGCGAGTTCGACAGAGCTGAGATCTCGTGTGGTCACCTGCTGCAGGGTCCCGATGTAGGCGGGTACGAGGGCGTGCCGGCCGCGGATTTCGACGAGCAGCTGCCGTTTGGCCTCATCGCAGAGTGAGCGAGCCATCGACAGCTGGTTGAACCGCAGGAATGTCAGAACAAGGGCGAGGATGACCAGGGCGAGCACACATGCTCCGACAATGAACCAGACCATTCCCGCTCCCCCTTTCACTTCCGTTCCCGACACTTAAGTTTACGCGGGGTTCAGACTCGCCGCGAACCTGCCGTCGGTTCCTCATGAAGGCGTGAGCCTGCCGTCGCCGGCAGTTCATTGGGAGTTCGGACGGCTGCTATCCGCGCGGCGCCGTGCGCAGCGACATCAACGGTCCGTGCGGCGATTTCGGCAGTTCGTCGCCGGAGGGTCGCCTCGATGTCGCCCGTCCTTCACCCTGGGGGCGTGAACTGAGTTCTGTGAGAGTAGCGATCATTGCAGAGTCCTTCCTCCCCAACATGAATGGGGTCACCCACTCCCTCCTCCGCGTCCTCGACCATTTGGCCGACCGCGGCGACGAAGTCCTCATCATCGCACCAGGCACGCGCCGCGACGGCCCGAAGGAGGTCGCCGGAGCCCGTATCATCCGTGTCCCTTCGATCGCCCTGCCGAAGTATCGTCGGGTCCGTGTGGCTCCCGGCGGAGTCAGCCGCATCAGACGACTGCTGGAGGCCTTCGCCCCCGATGTCGTCCACCTCGCCAGCCCCTTCGTTCTCGGCTGGCGCGGGGTGCTGGCAGCTCAGAGCCTCGACCTGCCGACAGTGGCGATCTATCAGACCGAGGTTCCCGCCTACGCCGCCCGCTACGGCATGCACGGCATCGAGGCCATGCTGTGGTCGCATGTGCGCAACATCCACCAGCACGCCTCCCTGACGCTGGCCCCATCGAGCTACACCCTCGATCAGCTCTCCGGACTGGGAGTCGCCGAGGTGGATCTGTGGGCACGTGGAGTCGATTCCTCCCGCTTCGACCCCAGTCACCGATCAGAGGCTTGGCGTCGGTCGGTGGCACCGAACGGTGAGAAGATCATCGGCTACGTCGGCCGGCTCGCGGCCGAGAAGCAGGTGGAAGACTTGGCCGTATTGGAGGATGTGCCCGGCGCGAAACTCGTCATCGTCGGTGACGGACCCTGGCGGGCTCGACTCGAACGCTCGCTGCCGAACGCGCATTTCGCCGGCTTCCTAGGTGGCGATGCTCTGGCTCAGGCGGTAGCCAGCTTCGACCTCATGGTTGCTCCCGGCGAGCTCGAGACCTTCTGCCAGACGATCCAGGAAGCCATGGCCTCAGCAGTGCCCGTCATCGCCCCCGCTCGAGGCGGCCCGCTCGACCTCGTCGACTCCTCCCACACCGGGTGGCTCTACACGCCGAAGGACCTGACGGCGATGCGCGGACATGTCATCGACCTCCTCGGCGATGAGGCGAAGCGTCGAGCGTTCGGTGTCGACGGCCGCCAGCAGGTGCTGCGCCGCAGCTGGAAGAGCGTATGCTCACAGCTCATCGGCCACTATTCGCGAGCGATCGAGAATCCGCACCCGCAGGTCCTGGGCCGCGGCTTCACCGTCCAGACAAGCTGAGAGGCTCACTCACCTCTCAGGCCTGCGCGGACCATTCGGCGACAGTGAGCACGGTGGCCTGCTTGGGGAAGACTTTCTGTGTAAGCACCCGGTGGACTTCTTCGTCTCGATCGGCGCAGGCGTCGGAGAGCACCGTCAGCCGGTAGTCGAGGTCGGCCGCCTGACGAACGGTCGAAAGGACCACTCCGCTGGTGACCACACCTGCAAGGATCAATGTGTCGGCTCCGTAGCCGCGCAACATCACCGCGAGATCGCTGCCAGCGAAGGCGCTGATACGACGCTTCGTCACGATCGGCTCGCCCTCGTGGCGGCCCAACGTGTCGTGGATGCTCGTCGAAGCATGAGCCTCATCAAGATCACCATGGGCAGCAATCTGCTTGAACGATGCAGTCTCTGGAAGTTCAGGATGACCATTCCGCAGAGCAACGCGCACCCAGACGACGGGAATCCCCTTCTCTCTCGCGGCAGCGACCGCATCACGGGCACGCTCGAGGACACCGGTCTGGGTGAAAGCCTCATCCCCGGCGATGCCGTTCTGGAAGTCCATGGCGAGTAGGACGGGGCGGTGTGTTGCAGTCATCGTGTCTCCTTCGCAGTACTGCGCGACAGCCGAGTTATCTGCTCGTTGAGACATGAATCGGTTGCCGTTCTACCGCCGAGGATACTCTTCGTTCGAAGCACCCGTCACCGAGGTCTGCTTTGGGCTTCAGACGAGGTTCGGTCTTTCCCGTTCGTCCCGTTCGACCTGCGGGACTCGCTCAGCGGTTGAAGATAGCTGACCTGGCAAGTCGATACAGGAACCTGGAAGGATGGCCACCATGCCAAAGGTCTATCCGCAAGAATTCGGTGACACCGTCGTCCCCGCCGTACTGGGTCGGGGCAAAAGGTCTGGAGCCACCCAGTTCGCCGAAGAGTGCCGAGTCCTGCGCAGCAAGGCCGGGTATCTGTCGCATGCGAAACTGCCGCTAGAGGGTGCCATCTTCAAGGTTTCCGACACATTAACCAGGACACGCTGATGTTGCTCATCATCATCGGCGCCACGTTTCAGGGCGCGGCCAATGCTGTCGTCGGCCTCACCGTCAGTCCAGGATCGATGTTTCTCTTCCTCGGGTGTGCGTTCCTCGTAGCGTCAATCACCGGGATGCTCCTCAAGGCCACGCACAAGACTGCCGATGCGAAGATCGGAACGGCGGACGCTGTCGCGTTGAACCTGGCAACCGCAATCACTTTCGGTGCTTTCTATCTTGCACTGATCTGGATTCCAGCTTCGTTGGCTGCGGGAGCCGAAGCAGCGGCAGCCCCGCTCGCGGCGCTTGTCATCGCCAGTTTCAAAAATCGTCTGCCACCTCTTCGCCTCTGGTTGATCTCCATCACGATCTTCCTCCTCTCAATCGGGTTCGGCTGGTCACAGCACATGACGGGGGCGTCGGCTCCCGGGCTCGGCACGATCATAGGAATGCTGCTCGGCGTCATTGCAGGAATCGGGCTTGCAGTTCTCGCGACGATTTCGCGCAGCCTTTCCACACAAGGCGTCTCAGCATATTCAATCTTGGCAGTGCGCTACCACGCCACCTATATATTGGCGTTCGTCTGCGCCGCGGCGAGCTGGCGGGAGTACCCTTCCCTAGCGCATGCCGGATCACTGGTGATGTGGTTCGTCCCTCTCGGGCTCGCTGCCGTCGCGCTGCCACTCATCATGATCCAATCCGGGATGATGAGAACATCAGCCACCATGACGTCAGCCATCATGGCATCAGTCCCAGGGATCAGCTTCATCACAGAAACGGTCATCTTCCCAGGAAGAAGCTCAATCAGTTCCTGGATATTGCTTGTCGCTCTCATCCTCACCGTCTGCTTCTACGGTCGAACAGAACACCGTGCGCCAAAGACCGTCAGCCGAAAACTGACCGTGTCAGATCAGCAGACATAGCCTTCTCGGCCTGTTCAGTCCACGATCCCGCGGGCATCGAGTGCTCGGCCTGTGTCCTGGGCGTACTTCACCGAGCGAAGGATCGCAGGGACGACCCTGGCCTTGATGCTCGAGTCGAGGCCGCGGGCTCGGGCGGCACGGTCGGCCTCCCCCAGAAGTCCGGAGATGTGGGAGATGGCGCGCACCATGAGGCTTGCGGTCAGTGCGATCGTATCCGGGCTGGCGCGAAGATGACGCAGGGGCGAGACGATGACGGTGAAGGTGTCGAGCAGCTGCGCCACGGTCGTCGTCAGGGTCAGCAGCAGCGCGGCCTGCACACAGGCGAACACGGTGCCGCCGACGGTGAGGCCGGCTTGCAGCGATCCGAAGAAATACTGCATGACCACGACAATGAGGATCAGGACCCCTGCATAGAGCCAGGTTTTGAGAAAATGGTGCAGCTTCAATCTGGCGCTGAAGCCGAGAACCACGAGCACGGCGAACATCGACCAGTTGATGATCGGGTCACGAAAGATCAGTGCCACGACTCCGATCAGGGCGATGACACCAAGCTTCACCCCGGGTGCTGTTCTATGCAGCCAACCGGGCGTGTGCGCCACCTTGCCGAACAGCTGCGGTCGCGGTCGGATACCGGCACGGGAGCGGCGACTCATGAACAGTCGCTCATGATCAGCTCACGGTACATTTGCGTCGCCTCGGCGGGGGCCGAGTCGTGGACGATACGGCCGGAATCGACGACGAGAGCACGGTCGGCCAGCTCGGCGAACTCCAAGTCGTGGGTCGAGAAGATCACGCGCACACCGCGACGAGCGACAAGGTCTGTGAGAAGTTTGCGCAGCTTCTCCTTGTTGCGCAGGTCCAGCAGCGTCGTCGGCTCGTCGAGGACGAGGATCTGCGGGTCGACAGCCAGCACAGCGGCCAGTGCCACTAGCTGCCGCTGACCGCCGGAGAGTTCATAGACGCTGCGATCGGCCAGCTCAGCGATGCCCAGTTCCTCGAGCACGGCTAGGGCAGCTCCCCGACGTTCCACCTTCGGCACACGCTTGCGCAGGGAGAGTTCGATGTCCTCCAGGGGGGTCGGCATCACCAACTGCGCAGCCGGGTCGGTAAAGACGAAACCCACACGCGAACGGACTTGTTTGGCGTCGACGACCGGGTCGAGACCGTCGATGAACACCTGGCCCGAGTTCGCGGTGACCAGCCCATTGAACAGCTGCAGCAGTGTGGACTTCCCAGACCCGTTGGCGCCGATGATGGCAACTGTCGGCTCGTCCACAGTGACGTTGACGTCGGTGAGGATCGGGCGGTAGACGTCGCCCGTTGGGGTGTCATCGAGGACCCCGACCGAGACCTCGGAGAACGAGATCTCCCGTGTCCCCTCCCCTGCTGAAGCAGGACCGCCCTTTCGTCCGAAGATCACTGCGCCGCAGCACCTTCGGAACCAGAACCTGCAGAGCCAGCGCCGGCAGTCCGCGCGTTGGGCACCGGCGTCGGGACACCTCGGCGACGGAGGACATCTGGAAAGGCCCGGTGGATGAGGAGGGCAACGGAGACCGCGAGGACGTTTTTGATGATGTCGCCTGGCCAGTACATGAGGTCCGCGACCGCTGCCACGCCCAGGGGCAGGTCGGCGTTGATCGACATCCCGAGGATTCCCAGTGGGTGATTGAGAAGCAGACTCGACCCCAGCGCGCCGAGGAACAGTGCGATCCACAGCTTCGATCCGCGGAAGCGGCGAATGGCCCAGCGGGCGACGAAGCCGGTGGCTAAGGCGTAGAGCGTGAACGAGGTGATGTAGCCGGCGCTGGGTCCGGCGAGCACGCCGATGCCGCCGCTCATGCCGGAGAAGATCGGCAGACCCAGCAGCCCCAGGACGACGTAGAGCAGAACTGCGGCCCCGCCGCGCCAGGGGCCCAGCACCAGACCGCAGAGCGCGATGGCGAAGGTCTGCAGGGTGATCGGCACACCGGCGGGTCCCACCGGGATCGGCGGCATGATCGCGAACGCCGCCAGCAGAGCGGCGAAGACCGCGATCAGTGCGATATCGCCGGCCCTGCCCGCCGAGTTCGCTCGCGGGCCCCTCGCCGAGGCGGGACTGTCGGTGTGCGCATATGACATGAGTTCTCCGATGGTTAGGTGATGCCCGAGGCTCATTCGGGCATCACCCACCCTAGCTGAACACTGTTCAGGAATTGCGGTCGGGGACCAGAATCATTCCCATTCGATGGTGCCCGGAGGCTTGGAGGTGACGTCGAGGACGACCCTGTTGATGTCGTCGACCTCGTTCGTGATGCGGTTCGAGATCACCGAGAGCACGTCGTAGGGAACGCGTGTCCAGTCAGCGGTCATCGCGTCCTCACTGGAGACTGGGCGCAGCACGACCGGATGGCCATAGGTGCGCCCGTCGCCCTGGACACCCACCGAGCGCACTTCGGCCAGAAGGACGACCGGGCACTGCCAGATCTCCCCGTCGAGGCCGGCCTTGGTCAGCTCTTCGCGGGCGATGGCGTCGGCGCGGCGCAGGATCGACAGACGATCCTCGGTGACCTCACCGATGATGCGGATTCCGAGTCCCGGACCGGGGAACGGCTGGCGGGAGACGATGGCATCGGGGACGCCGAGTTCACGGCCGATGGCGCGGACCTCGTCCTTGAACAGGGCACGCAGGGGTTCGATGAGTTCGAAGGTGATGTCATCGGGCAGGCCGCCCACGTTGTGGTGGCTCTTGATGTTTGCAGTGCCCGAGCCGCCACCTGATTCGACGACGTCGGGGTAGAGCGTGCCCTGGACGAGGAACCCGATCTCTTCGCCCTCGTCCTTGGCCTCCAGTACGAGGTCGGCTGCGGCTTTCTCGAAGGTGCGGATGAATTCGCGGCCGATGATCTTGCGCTTGGTCTCCGGGTCGGTGACACCGGAGAGTGCGGACAGGAACTGCTCACGTGCGTCGATGGTGACCAGGCGCACGCCGATCGAATTCACGTAGTCGTTCTCAACTTGTTCGCGTTCGTTCTCACGCAGGAGTCCGTGATCGACGAAGACGCAGGTGAGCTGGTCACCGATGGCCTTGTGGACCAGTGCGGCGGCCACGGAGGAGTCAACTCCTCCTGACAGGGCGCAGATGACCTTCTTCGAACCGGCGCGGGCGCGGATCAGTTCGATCTGCTCGTCGATGACCGAGGTGTTGGTCCAGTCGGCGCTGAGTCCGGCGACATTGAAGAGGAAGTTCTCGAGGATCTGCTGTCCGTACTCGGAGTGGAGGACCTCGGGGTGCCACTGCACGCCGGCGAACTTGCGTGCGGCACACTCGAAGGCCGCGACCGGGGTGTCCGCGGTCGAGGCGAGGACATCGAAGTCAGCGGGCGCCTCGGCGACCGAGTCACCATGGGACATCCACACCTTGTAGCTGTTCGGCGTCTCGGCCAAGAGCGCACCGGTGCTGGCGACGGTGACTGGGGTCGAGCCGTACTCGCGTTTGTCGGTCTTGGCGACCGTTCCACCCAGGGCCGTCGACATGAGCTGGAAGCCGTAGCAGATGCCCATGGTGGGCACGCCGAGGTCGAAGACGGCGGTGTCGAATCCGGGGGCGCTTTCATCGTTGACGCTCGACGGTCCACCCGAGAGCACGATGGCGACTGGATTCTTGGCTGCGAACTCCGCGGCCGGGGCGTCATGGGCGATGATCTCGGAATACAGTCCGGCCTCGCGGATCCGTCGGGCGATGAGCTGCGCGTACTGCGCACCGAAATCGACCACGAGGACAGGAGGCACCTGTGTGCTCTGGGTTTGCGTCATGACCTAATTCTAAACACCGGGCTCCCAGTGCCCAACTACTGGCCTCAGCTCTTGGGAGCGACCACGACGGCCGCCGCCAATTCTGCTTCGACCTGACGGTGGATTCGACGCTCGAGGATGAACGACATCACCGGGACCACGCCAGCCAGAGCCAACACGATATAGCGGCCCAGGGTCCAGCGCATCTGCTGATTGAGCCAGAAACAGCCGATGAGGTAGACCACGTAGCACCAGCCGTGGCAGATCGCGATCGCGGCTGCCAGGTTGAAGCCGCCGAAGTTCAGTGCCGTCGCGGAGTCAGCGGCGATGAGGTACTTGTAGACCATCTCGACGGTGAGGATGAGGAGCATCGTTCCGGTGATGATGGCCATCACACGATAGAACTTCAGGGCATTGCGCGCCGAGGTGAAGCGTTTGACGCTCCACACATTGCTGTCATCGAAGTCGGGGCGGGAATCCAGGGACTCGGGTTCTTGGCTCACGCTCGGTTTCCTCCGGTCGGGGTGGTGTTGGTCGAATTGGCGGTGGCATCGGTCGAATTGGCGGTGGCATCGGTCGAATCGGCGTTGCCGCCGGCAGCGGATCTGCCGCGGCGGGTGCGAGGTTTCTTCGCTCCATGCCTGTGGGCAGGAAGCCCGGTCAGTCCCGACATCACCTCGGGATCGATCTTGGACTGGCCTGCAGACTTCACGACAACATACTCGTCGCGGTTCACCGGATCCTGAGAATCGGAGTCATCATCAAGGCGGCGGCGCATGAAATCATCGCGCAGCAGCTGCCACCACATGTACAGGGCCATGCCTGCGAAGATCAGCCATTCGATCGCGTAGCCAGCGGACTGCATATCGAATCCACCTTCGTCCCGCGTCATCGTCGGCGGCACGAAGGACAGTCCGTCTGTCGCGATGGAGGCTGCGTCACCGGTGGCTTCTTCGGGGATGAGGAACCCCGAATAGGTCAGCAGGTCGGGGAACATGTTGATCAGCTGCGCTGTGGAGACGCTGCGCACCTGCCCCTCGGGCAGTGAATTTCCGGGCATCGGACCCTCAACGGGACCGATCTGCGCCTTCATCTTGACTGGGCCCTCTGCCGCACGGGAGTCCATGGCGGTCTTCTCATCGGTGGTGAAGCCGCGCAGAACCGGAATCGCGATGGTCTTGTCGTCGGCGTTGGCACCGGCCGAATCGCCGAGGCGGGCATCATCGGGTGCGAACATCGTCACCACCCAGAAGCCTTTGTCCCCATCAAGGACGCGTCCGGGGACGACGACCTGATCGTCCGGGAGCCAGTGTCCGGACAGGCTCACCCGCTGATCGGCGAGGATGCCCGGCATGGGCGCTTGGGCCTCCATGACGTCGTTGAACGGTTCGATCTCCTCGACTTTCGCCGAATCGACAGCATCGTTCTTGTGCTGAGCCCGTTCAACCTGCCATGCCGAGAGTCCGACGAAGCAGGTGACCAGGGTGAGCACGATCAGCAGGGACCCCAACCATTTGGGGGTCAGCGCCAGGCGGAACAGATCAAACCACCGATCCAGGCTGATAGGGCGAGACGGTGACGTCCACGCGCTGGAATTCCTTCAGGTCGACATAGCCGGTGGTCGCGAGTGCACGACGCAGGGCACCGGCGAGGTTGAGTTCGCCGATAGCGGTGCGTCCGGGGCCGAAGAGAACCTGCTCGAGACTGCCCACGGTTCCCAGCTCCACGCGGTGTCCGCGGGGAAGTTCGGGGTGATGCGCCTCGGCGCCCCAATGCATTCCACGGCCAGGGGCCTCGGTCGACCTAGCCAGAGCAGTGCCGAGCATGACGGCGTCGGCACCGACGCCGAAGGCCTTGACGATCTCACCGCTGCTGCCCAGTCCGCCATCTGCGATGACGTGGACATAGCGTCCGCCGGATTCGTCCATGTAGTCACGCCGAGCAGCGTGGACATCGGCGATCGCGGTGGCCATCGGAGCGTGGAGACCCAGGGTCTTGCGTGTCGTTGCGGCCGGCCCCCCGCCGAAGCCGACGAGGACACCGGCAGCGCCGGTACGCATGAGGTGCAGGGCCGCGGTGTAGGTGGCGGCACCGCCGACGATGACGGGAACATCGAGTTCGTAGATGAACTGTTTGAGGTTGAGCGGCTCCGTGTGCGAGGACACGTGCTCGGCGGAGACCGTGGTGCCGCGGATGACGAAGATGTCGACACCTGCGTCGATGACGGTCTTGTAGAACTGCTGAGTCCGCTGCGGGGTCAGGGCACCGGCGACGGTGACTCCTGCTTCCCGGATCTGTTCGAGGCGGGCCGTGATGAGTTCGGCCTGGATGGGTGCGGAGTAGAGTTCCTGCATCCGCGACGTCGCCATCTCAGCAGGCAGCTGAGCGATCTCGGCCAGCAGCGGAGTGGGGTCCTCGTAGCGGGTCCAGAGGCCCTCGAGGTCGAGGACGCCCAGGCCACCGTGCTTGCCCAGGGCGATCACGGTCTCCGGCGACATGGCGGAGTCCATGGGGGCTCCGATGAATGGGAGGTCGAACTTGTAGGCGTCGATCTGCCAGTCCAGGGATACGTCTTCGGGATCTCTGGTGCGCCGAGCAGGGATGACGGCGATATCGTCGAGTGAATAGCCGCGACGACCGCGCTTGCCTTTGCCGATTTCGATTTCAGAACTCACCCGAACAGCCTATCCCACCGCCCTGACGCCGGGGACTCAGCCCACTATGAGGAACGGTGAGTCTCCCTGGGCAGAACGGGTATCTCAGCGTAGGCAGGACGGGGCCTCGGCCTGGGCAGAACGGGTATCTCAGGGCGGGAAAAGCGGTATCTCAGCGTGCCAGGTAGTCGGCCGCGACCGCCTCGGCGGCGGTGACGAAGGAGCGCACGTGCGGCAGATGCGCCTCGCGCTCGCGCACATGCATGACGACGCGGCGCACGGGGGTGGGGTCGGTGAGGCCGACCGCGGTCAGACCCGGCCGCAGCTGGGCAGACGACAGGCGCGGCAAGACCGTAATCGCCAGATTCGAGGCGACGAGGGCGAGGGCAGCGAACTCGTCTTCCGAGGCGGCGAAGGTCCGGGGTTCGAACCCGGCGGCAGCGCAGGCGAGGTCGACGACCTTGCTCGTCGGCCCAGCCCACAGGTCATAGTCGACCCACCGCTCGTCTTCGAGATCTTTGAACGGGACGGAGTCGAGCCTCGCGAATCGATGCCGGTCCGAGACCACGACTCGGTAGTCATCGTCGAAGAGGACCGTGCGCGTCATTCCCGGCAGGTGGACCTCGTCGTCCTGGGGAACTTCGCTGCGGATCTCGATCGTGCAGTGGCTGCGGCGGACCTTGGCCGGTTCATTGAGTTGGATGTCGAAGCGCATGTCCGGGTGTTCCAGGGCCACCGACTCGATGATTCCCGGCAGCAGTCCGGCGTTGAATGAGGTGAACGCTGCGATGCGCATACGGGGCCGACTTACGGTGCGAAAACTCTCCACGAGGCTGTCGAGTCTGCTCAGGCCGGTGAAGACGTCGGCAGATTCCTCGGCCAGGCGCTTGCCCAGATCTGTGATCTCGATGCCGCGCCCTGACCTGCGGTAGAGGGGGACGCCGACGGATTTCTGCAGCGTCGTGATGTGCTGGCTGATGGTGGCCGGCGTGTAGTTGAGACTCCTGGCGGCGTCGACGACGGAACCGGTGGCCACGACGGCCCGCCAGATGCGCAGTCGGTTGAGATCCCACATGCGTTCAGACTAGCCGATGATCGTTCGGTAGCGCCGAATGGTTGTTAGCAAATGATTGCTTTTCTCAATATGTTTATTCGGGGTGCTGTACGGCAGACTTGAGGCAGAGCTCGTCGTGCCCGGTACATCCCTGTCCGTGCGCATTGCATCGGGCCGTCATCGTGCAGCGTCGCATTTGCCACTGAGACCAGGTCAACTGCCTGGTCTCCGTCCTTGAAGGAGCACCATGACCGGAGCCGAGCTCATCACCATCGCCGGGGCCGCGACCGCTCTTGCCGTCACCCCCGGGCCCGAGACGATCCTCACGGTTCGCCTCTCGGCCCTGCGCCGCAAGGCCGGGCTGATCTATTCGCTCGGAACCGCCACCGGCATGACGATCTGGATGATCGCGGCCCTGACCGGAATCTCCGCCCTGCTCACAACTTTCCCTTCCGCACTCATCGTGCTCAAGGTCGTCGGCGGACTCTACCTGTGCTTCCTCGGCGCCCTGGCGGCTCGGCAGGCCCTGCGGATCCGCTCCGAACTGCGCGGGATGCCTCCGCGCGGCCAGGTCAGTGAGATCGCGGCAGCCACCGATGATCTCACCGAACTCGAAAGCGCTGAGCTTGAAGCCGCGCAGTCCGAGGCCGCCGAGGTGGGTGTCGGCTCCTCTGCCGACGCGAGCACCGAATCCGGTGCGAAGAAATCATGGGGACAGCTGCGGTCCGTCATCTCATATCGCCGAGGCCTGATCTCATCGTTGAGCAACCCGAAGGCGGGACTGTTCTTCCTCGCCGTCATGCCGACATTGGTTCCCTCATCTGCGGCGGGAGCCGATTACCTGCTGCTGGTCTCGGTCGTGGTCGGGCTGATGCTGGCCTACCAGATCCTTCTCGCCTTCATGGCCGGTATGGCCGCGGCCGCCCTGCAGAGAAGAAGCACCGACTTCTACATCGAAGCCGTCTCCGCCGCCGTTCTCGTGATCATGGGCGTCGCCGTCATCGCCATCCCGATGTAGTTCCAGCCGGCGGTCGGGGCGCCGACTGGGCACGCTGGCAACAGTCGCAGACAGACAAAGGTGCGGGCCGGGGGAAATTACCCGGCCCGCACTTTTCTCGTGTCATGCAATATGACCTGAACCTGTCATGGCTCTCAGCTGGCAGGCGGTACGGGACCGCTGCCGTCTGGACCACCGAGTGGACCTGTGTCTTCGGGTCCACCGCGGCGACCGGTGTCGTCGGGACCGCCCAGTGGGGTGTCGCTCCCGGCACTGGCGCCGCCGTGGCCGACGGTTCCGGCTGAACCATGTCCTGCGGTTCCGGCTCCACCGTGTCCGGTGCTGCCGACTCCGCCGGTTCCGATTCCGCTGTTTCCAGCACCGGTGGTGCTTGCGCCGCCAGCGCTGTTGGCACTGCTGGCACCGCTGGCACTGCTGGGGTGACGGTCAGCTCCACCGTCATTGTCGACAGCGGCCTCGACATCGACCTTGTTGAGCATCTTGGCTGCGGCATCGCGACCACCCAGACCGAAGGCCAGGGCAGCGGCGGCGGCTCCGCCGATGACCACGGCACCGAAGGCCAGGTTGATGATCGAATCGGCCAGCCCCATGTAGCGCAGACCCATCGCGATGAAGAGTGCAATGGCCGAGTACCGCAGGACCTTGCTGGCGGCGGAGTTCGTGATGAACTTGCCGATCAGTGCTGCGATGAGGAAACCTGCGGCGATGATTGCGGCACCGAAGAGGACGCTGCCACCGAGGTCGAGGATCTCATTGAGGATGTTCGTGATCTCGGGGAACCCGAGCAGACGCGTCGCCATGATTGCGAAGAAGATCATGATCGCAACCTGCACGATCTTGGTGATCACGCTTGAGGCGCTTGTGCCTTCGGGAACGATTCCGATGGACTCGACCGCACGATCCGTGCCGACTCCACGCAGAACCTCTTCGAGCAGGTTACCGAGGAACTTGGCAATGACCATGCCGATCGCCAGCAGGATGCCTGCCGCAATGATGAGCGGAATGGCGTTGAGGAAGATCTCCAGCATCTGCTGTGCCGGCTGCGAGATCGCCGCGATGCCCAACACCTGCAGTGCCGAGATCGAGACAACGATGATGATGACCCCGAAGACGAGGTTGCCGACAAGGGATGAGATCTTGGCGTTCGCCTCAGCGTTGGGATTACCGGCACCTGGGTGGTCCTGCTGCATCGGCTGACCCGGATGACCGGGCTGACCCTGGTAGCCCTGCTGACCTGGCTGACCCTGCTGGCCGGGATGGCCCTGCTGGGGCTGGCCGTAGGCAGCCTGCTGTGCGTTGACATTGTTCTGCTGCGGCGCGGTGCCGGCGGCAGTCTCGGTGACACCCGTGGCGCAATCGCCGAATGAACGGAACTTCGACGTCAGCTTGGTCAGATCCACGGCATTGAGTGCCGTCTGAACCAGCTGTTTGGCGATCTTGGCGAAGACGAAGCCGATGAAGAAGATGAAACCTGCACCGATGATGTTGGGCAGGAATCCGAAGATTCCGTCGAGCAGTCCCTGCAGAGGACTGAGGACCTGATCGAGGTTGAACAGCTGCAGCACAGCGATGAGACCGAGCAGCCAGATGATCAATCCGCCGATCTGACCGATCGACTTTCCGATCTGCCGACCGTCGCTTCCGTCACGCTGCAGTGCCGGTATCTTCGTCACCAATTTCCCGATCGCCCATTTGACGATTGCAGCAAGTATCCATGTGACGATGAGTATAAGAATCGCCAGTCCCACTTTCGTGAGGACCGACCATATATCTGCGCTTTGCATTTCCGCCATCTCCTTCGGCTACGGCGAACTAGCAGTCCCTTTTTTCGCGGTTGCTGATTTGGAGTCTATTCACAACGGACACTCAGAACAAGGGCTAGCGGAGAGACGACGTCGGATAATGGAACAAACTATGCTGTGCCCAGAATCCCGTCCACAGGCGTATTTCAGTAACTTAACAATTCCTATATATTCAGGTCACGTTTACGCATCGGATAGGGTGTGATGCTCGTTTTTTGATTTCTCCACGGCAAACACCGACGGTGTTATCCGATAGACGAATGTTGGGGAATTTCACGCTCGATAGTCGAACTCACCGGGCCGTGACAGCCAAGTTCGCAGACACGGTGGCGTCGAATTCGCTCACGCAGAACGGTGAAATTCAAGCGCCACATTGTCGATGAGGTGAGTGCCTCCAACAGTCGCCGAGACCAGCAGCAGGGCCTGTCCTGCGAAGTCCTGGGCACACGGTCGAAAGGTCGTGGCGTCAACGAGGGCGAGATACACGAGGTCAAGGTCTCCTCGCTCAGCAGCTGCCTGAAGCACCGTCTCTGCTGCCGCTTCGACTCCAACCGGCGATCCGTCAGAAGCCGCGTCGGCTGCGGCATCCAGAGCACGAGGGATAGCCAAGGCTGCCGCTCGATCGGCCGGCGCCAAGTATTCGTTGCGGCTCGACATGGCTAATCCGTCGTCGTCGCGGACCACGGGCAGACCGATAAGTTCGATGTCGAAGTTGAGGTCAACGATCAGGCGTTTGACCAGGCAGAACTGCTGGATGTCCTTGAGCCCGAAAACCGCCGAGTCCGGTTTCGTCAGGGTGAAGAGCTTGGCCACCACCGTCAGGACTCCGTCGAAATGCCCGGGTCGCGCCGCGCCTTCATACACGGCGCCCATTCGTCCCGAGGAGACGGTGGCTTCGGGGGCCGAGGGGTACATCTCCCCCAGTGCCGGAGCAAACACGAAGTCCACTCCGGCTGCCTCACAGACGTCCAAGTCGGCCTGGAAAGGACGTGGGTATTGGAAGAAGTCTTCATCGGTTCGAAACTGCAGCGGGTTGACGAAGATGCTGGTCACGACCGCGTCCCTGGATGCCCGAGCCCGGTCCATCAGCGCCTGATGACCCGAGTGCAGTGCACCCATCGTCGGAACCAGGGACACGGTGCCCGTCTGCTGTTTCCGCCAGGCGCGCAGAGCTTGGATTCCGCCGACCTCCATCAGTCGAAGCTCCGCTCTGGTTCAGGGAATTCGCCGCTCTTGACCTCGTCGACGTAGCGGCCGACGGCATCGGTCAGCACCGAATGCAGGTCGGCATATCGCTTGACGAACCTGGGTGCCTTCCCTGTTCGCAGGCCCGCCATGTCCTGCCACACAAGCACCTGGGCATCGCAGTCGGCACCGGCGCCGATTCCCACGGTCGGGATCGCCATCTCTGCGGTCACCTGCCCAGCCAAGCCGGCTGGAACCATCTCCATGACCACGGAGAATGCCCCCGCCTCGGCGACGGCACGGGCATCGGCCAGCAGCGCATCACCGGCGCCACCACGGCCTTGGACCTTGTACCCGCCGAGGTTGTGCTCGGCTTGGGGCGTGAAGCCGATGTGAGCCATCACCGGGATGCCGGCGGTGGTGATCGCCTTGATCCGCGAGGCCACGGCCACGCCTCCTTCGAGCTTGACCGCGTGGACACCGGCTTCCTTCATGAAGCGCACGGCAGTCGCAACCGCCTGCTCATCGGAGATCTCATAGCTGCCAAACGGCAGGTCCGCGACGATGAGCGCTCGGGAGGTCGCGCTCGAGACGGCTCGGGCCAGCGGAATAAGCTCATCAACGGTGACGGGCAGCGTGGTCTCATGGCCGTAGACATTGTTGGCCGCGGAGTCACCGACCAGCAGCACCTCGACTCCGGCTTGCTCGAACAGTGCCGCCGTGTACTGGTCATAGCTTGTCAGCATCGCCCAGCGACGGCTCTCTGACTTGGCTTTGAGGAGGTCAAGAGTCCGGACCCGCCGAGGCGGAAGTGTGGCCGCACCAGCCGAAGCTGCACTCGCCGAAGCGGTACCGGCAGTGGGTGCGCTGGGAGCGGCCTGGCTGGAACCGCCCCCGTAGGGCGGAATCGTCTCGTCTTGATCAGCCACGGAATTCTCGGGCTGTGCGGGTGACTGTTCATGAGGCAAGGGCATGGGCATCCTCTTCGGTCGGCCTTCGTCTGGGTGGCGACGCATCGTCAGCGTCGCATGTGCACAAGTCGGCGGCAGGCGGTGGTGCCGGCCGAATCGTGCGGGTTCGCGTTCGGGTCGACTCGGATTGCGAGCCAGTTTCCAGACTAGATCATCGACCCCGGTCTGCCGCACATCGGTGTTTTACATTACGAGCGATGATCATTAAGCTCAAATCTGCGCAAAACTTTTTTGGGACGCACTATTCCACTCTGTGAAGGACGATGATGACCACAACAGCTTCGATCGAGCTCACCCTCAAGGACATCTCCACAACCGGTTCGGACGACGAAATGTGCTCGACAGACCTTATCGACGCCCCGTGGGATGTCGACGTCAAACCTGGTTATGGGCCGGGTGCCTCGATGGACGATCCGATTCCCTCTTCGGCTCCGCGCCAGGGTGAGATTCCACGGGAGTACAGGGACGCCTCGGCGGCAGAATTGGACGAACGGATCGTGGCGGCCAAGACCGAGCTCGGCGATCGGGTCGTCATCCTCGGCCATCACTATCAGCGGGTCGAGGTCGTCGAGCACGCCGACTACATCGGCGACTCCTTCATGCTCGCCAAGGCCGCGCAGAACCACCCAGAGGCCGAAGCCATCGTCTTCTGCGGCGTGCATTTCATGGCCGAGACCGCGGACCTGCTCTCCACCCCGGAGCAGTCGGTGATCCTGCCCAACCTCGCTGCAGGCTGCTCGATGGCAGACATGGCCGACATCGACCAGGTCGAGGACTGCTGGGAACAGCTGAATGACCTGCTGGGCGCCGAGCCCGACGCCGATGGCAAGGTGCCCGTCATCCCCGTCACATACATGAATTCTTCGGCCGCGATCAAGGGGTTCTGTGGCCGCAACGGTGGGATCGTGTGCACCTCATCCAACGCCGAGGTGGTCCTCGAGTGGGCCTTCGAGCGCGGTCAGCGCGTGCTCTTCTTCCCCGACCAGCACCTGGGCCGCAACACCGCACTGAACATGGGCATCGACCTGGACGCCATGCCACTGTGGAACCCCGCTCGCCCACTGGGCAACAACTCCCCCGACACCATCGAGGATTCGAAGGTCATCCTGTGGCAGGGATTCTGTTCGGTGCATAAACGCTTCACCCCCGCACAGATCGAAAAGGCGCGCATCGATCACCCCGATGTCCGCGTCATCGTCCACCCCGAGTGCCCGCAGGAGACCGTGGCCGCGGCCGACGAATCCGGATCGACGGCCTACATCACGAAGGCCATCGCCGAGGCAGCTGAGCCCACCACATTCGCGATCGGCACCGAGATCAACCTCGTCCAGAGGCTGGCTGCTGAGCATCCCGAGCACACCATCTTCTGCCTCGATCCCGTCGTGTGCCCGTGTTCGACGATGTATCGCATCCACCCCGGCTACATCGCCTGGGTCCTCGAAGCCCTGCTCGAGGATCAGGTGATCAACCAGATCACGGTCGACGCCGAGGTGGCTGATCCGGCTCGTGTGTCCCTGGAGCGGATGCTCGCCGCGAAACCCCGGATCTGAGCGGCGCATGAGTCACGTACTCATCATCGGGTCCGGGATCGCGGGCCTGACCGCGGCCCTGCGACTGGCGGGCAGACACGAGGTCACCGTGGTGACGAAGGACCGCCTCGGCGAGTCGAACACTGCCCTGGCACAGGGCGGGATCGCCGGAGTGCTCAGTGCCAATGACACCGTAGAATCGCATATCGCCGACACGGTGGCCGCCGGGGCTGGGCTCAGCGACGGCGCAGCGGTGCGCGTTCTGTGCAGCGAGGGACCGGAGCGGATCCTCGAGCTCGCGGCTGCTGGTGTCGCCTTCGACCGCGACGAGACAGGTGACTGGGCGCGCGGTTTAGAGGGCGCACACTCGATTCCGCGCATTCTCCACGCCGGAGGAGACGCCACGGGAAAGGTGATTGTCGAAGCCCTGTCGAAGGCACTACGCGCCGCCGTTTCCGTGGGCACTGTGCGCCTGCTCGAGAACACGATGCTGCTCGACCTGGTCACTTGCCCTGCCGAGTCTGGTGCAGGGTCTGCGACTGGCTCTGATGCCCAGCCTGATGCCGGGTCTGGTGCAGGTACAGGGTGCGAAAGCGATGCCACCGGTGCTGTGGGCAATCGCGAAGTCACCGGAGTGCAGGTGCTCCGGGACGGTGTGCAAGAGCAGCTCACCGCCGATGCCGTCGTGCTGGCCACCGGCGGGGCAGGTCAGCTCTATTCGCATACGACGAACCCCGCGGCTGCTGCCGGAGACGGACTGGCCGCAGCAATCCGTGCGGGTGCAGCCGTTGCCGACATGGAGTTCTACCAGTTCCATCCCACCGCGCTGGCCGGATCCGGATTCCTCATCTCCGAAGCTGTCCGTGGTGCCGGAGCTCTTCTCCTTGACACCCATGGTCATCGCTTCATGCCGGACATCGATCGCCGAGGTGAGCTGGCGCCCCGTGATGTCGTTGCCCTGGCGATCCACCGGAGAATGGCTGCCCAGGATGGTCGACCCTGCTACGTGGATGCCCGAGCTGTACCCGAGGTGACGGCCCACTTCCCCAGCATCGCTCGCGGACTGGCCGCGCACGGCTTCGATCTGGCCACCGACCTCATTCCGGTCACCCCAGCAGCCCACTACTTCATGGGCGGCATCCGCACTGACCTTGACGGACAGACCAACATTGCTCGACTCTTCGCCGTCGGCGAAGTCGCCTGCACCGGTGTACATGGGGCTAACCGTCTCGCATCGAATTCACTGCTTGACGGAGCTGTCTTCGGAGCACGAGCCGCCGCAGCCATCGACGAAAATCTCGCTTCCGCGCAGTTCCCGGAAGCGAACCCCACACCGAACCCCACGCGTGAGGCTCACGTCAGGAGATTCTCTCGTGGCATATACGAAGCTTCTACTGCAGAGGACACAGGCTCTTTTTCAGAGAGCGCAGTCTCTCGTGAAGAACTCCAGGCTCTGGCCTGGGCTCACCTCGGCATCGAACGCAACGAGCACGGACTGCGGGCGCTGCTCGACCACCTCGGCGAGGGTGACCGAACCACTCCACGCACCGTGGGTGCACACGCACCACAGGTACCGGCACAGGTACCGGCACAGGTACCGCAAGCGCCACCAGAACCACAGGAAGCGGTAGGCACAGCACAGGAGCTGGTCGAACGTTTCGAGACTGCCAATCTCGCGCTGATCGCCCGGTCCATCGCTTCTCATGCGCTCGCGCGGAGGGAGAGTCGTGGGGCCCACACACGCTCAGACTTTCCCGACACCTCCATACTTTCCGGATCCACCACCGCCCTGCTTCAGGAGGCTGTTTCATGCTGACGACCGCGACGATCGAGTCCGCTCTTCGCTTGGCGCTCGATGAGGATGCCCCATGGGGAGACATCACGGGTGAGACGTTCGTACCGGAGCACGCCGTGGCCTCTGCGGTCCTCAGCGCGCGTGAGGCCGGCGTCTTCGCTGGGGGCGAGGTCTTCGCCAGAGCGTTCTCGCTCGTTGACGCCAGTGTCGAAGTGGACGTCAGTGTTGCCGACGGTGCTGTCTTCTCCCCCGGTGACCGACTGGCGACGGTCTCAGGGGCCGCCCGAACGGTGCTGCGAGCCGAGCGGATCGCGTTGAATTTCTGCCAGCGGATGAGTGGCATTGCGACTCAGACCAAAGCCTTCGTCGATGCGGCTGCGTCGAACACGACGGGTCACCGTGTGCGCATTGTCGATACCCGCAAGACGACCCCTGGACTGCGTGCCTTCGAGAAGCATGCGGTGCGCTGCGGAGGCGGGCACAACCACCGGTTCGGACTCTCCGACGCGGTCATGGTCAAAGACAATCATCTCGCTGTTCTGGCTGGTGAGGGCGCCGATGTGGCGGCTGCGATCCGCTCGGCCCGTGCCCGGCTATCGCACACGACGACGATTGAGGTCGAGGTCGACCGTCTCGAGCAGATCGCACCGGTGCTCGACGGTGGTGCCGACATCATCATGCTCGACAACTTCTCCCTGGCCGATCTGCGGGCGGGAGTCGACCTCATCGCAGGACGTGCGATCGTGGAGGCCAGCGGCAATGTCACCCTCGACACCGTCGCTGATATCGCCGCCACCGGAGTCGACGTCATCTCATCCGGAGCGCTGACCCATAGTGTTCGCGCAATCGATTTAGGACTCGACCTGGACCTCGACCTTGAGGCCAGCACCGATGCGGACTTTGAAACCGACGCCGGCCGGGAAGCCACCATCTGCGTGGGGCCCAGCATCGGCGCGGGGTCGAACTGAGATGGCACTCGATCAGCAGTCCGATTCGAGCAGACCGCTCTACCTCGACACCGCCTCAGCGGCTCCCGTTCGCAGAGAGGCCCTCGAAGCGGCCTGGCCGTACCTGACCGGCGTCTTCGGTAACCCATCGAGCCATCACGAGGTCGGCCACACCTCGGCCGAGGCGTTGAAGGACGCCCGTCGTCGGGTCGCGAAGGTGCTGGGCATGCGCAGCACCGACATCATCTTCACCAGCGGCGGCACCGAATCCGACAATCTTGCGATCATCGGGATTTCCCTCGGGGCTGGGACCGGTGGCAACACCGGCTCCGGCGAGAGTGCGAACTGTCGGTCACCTCGGCGGCATATCGTGACGTCTGCCCTCGAACACGAGGCGGTGCTCGCATCGGTGGACTTCCTGGTTCGCTGGCACGGCTTCGAAGTCACGCAGGTACCGGTCGGATCCGACGGAATGATCACCACGGAGGCCCTCCGCTCGGCTCTGCGCGAGGACACTCTGCTGGTCAGTCTGGGCTACGCCAACAATGAGATCGGTACTGTGGCTGACATCGCAGCCCTGGCAGATGTAGCCCATGACGCCGGTGCCTTCTTCCATACGGATGCGGTGCAGGCAGCGGGTTGGCTGCCGCTGAGCGGACTCGGTGTGGACGCCATGAGCTTGGCCGGGCACAAGGTCGGTGCGCCGAAGGGAATCGGCGTTGCCGCAATCCGGGCGCGGATCCCTCTCGAACCGCTCATCCACGGTGGCGGTCAGGAGTCAGGACGCCGGTCGGGGACGGAGAACGTGGCCCTGGCCGTGGCCTTTGCCACCGCCTTGGAACTCGCCGAGGCGGAACAGGTAGAGGCCGTTGCACGTGTCCAGGCCATTCGTGACGATTTCATCGCGAAGGTGCTGGCTTCTGTTCCGGGCGCTTTCCTCACCGGCAGCGAGTCGTCGCGTACACCGAATCATGCCTCGTTCTGTTTTTCAGGCACCAGCGGTGAGGCAGTGCTGCTTGAGCTTGAACGCCTCGGTATCACTGCCTCGAGCGGTTCGGCATGCGCCGTCGGCTCGGATGAACCGTCTCATGTGCTCACTGCATTGGGCATCGACGATGATGTCGCTAAGACAAGTGTGCGTTTCACCTTCCCCGCATCCTTCGGCGCTGAGGATGGCCGTCGAGCAGCGGAATCCGTATCTGCGGCGGTGGAGAATTTGGCTCTCAGCTACAGCTGAGCGTTAGACACGTCTACACGTCTACACCTGAATGGTCATTCCGCCGACGGGCTACTTGTCACTGACGCAGGTGAGTCATTCGCTCTTGTCGAAGAGTGTCAGATAACTGTGCCCGAAGGCTGTCCGACAAGTCGGTATGGACAGTGTCAGATAACTGTGTCCGAAGACTGTCCGACAGGACTGTAGGCAGTGCACAGATGTGCCACCGAACTAAGGGCAGGTCATTCGTCGAAGAGTGTGTCGATGACGTCTTGAGCCACGAACTTCGCATGCAAGATCGGTCGCCTACCAGGATCGATCGAGGCAGGAGGCACCCACGCCGGACGACCATCCTGAAGCATCACTGTCTCCCAATCCGACCTGTCCAATAAATGGTGATGGGCCGAGCAACTCAAAGTCATATTGTTGATATCGGTCCTGCCACCTTGTGCCCACTCCACAATATGGTGGGCATCGCACCACCCCGGCGGAGCATCACAACCAGGGAACGTACACCCCTGATCACGAGCAGTCAGGACCGCGATCTGCTTCGCATTCGCGAACCGATTCTCCGTGACCACCTGCATCGTCTTCGCCTTCTCCGAGATCAGCTCGAAGAACACCGCCCCATTCAAACCATGACGAACAAGTTCGCTGATCGGGACCGGATTCTCAGTCCCCGTGGTACCAACCCCGGTTCCATTCGCAAGATCTTCTGCTGTGGCTGTCACGACGAGTGCGTATTGCGAGCCCTGACCAGTCCGCGTCATATCGATGCGCCCGATCAACGTCGCGAAGCGTTCGTAGATCCACTCCTGAGCACTCAACCGCTGCCCCGACACGTCAACGAGAGTTCCATCCTCGAGAACACCGGACTCCGAGTCGGCTCCAGCACCACTCACAACGGAACTGCCTTGATCGGTCTTCGCGATCTTAGTTCTCTGTGTCAGCAACCCGTTGAGCTGACCACCGGTGACGGGGTCGAGGAGACCCGTGATCTCCCAATCCCCGTTGTCACACGCATGCATGTTCACTTTGTACTTGGTCCGGTCCGTGGCATCGACGGGTTCTTGACCATCGGGATCGATATGGGCCAGGATGCGGGCGAAGATGGCACGCAGGTCATAGACCCTGACACTGGGAGCCTTGTCAACCAGTGTTGTTTCGGCATAGTCACGATCGGCTTGGCTGACCCAGGTGGGCAGCTTCTTCAAGCAGTCTTTGATGACTCTGGCCTGGTCGGCTGAGAGCCGGCCTTCGTTGAAGGCATCGGCGACGATAGGACAGACCGGTGCCTGTGGCTGACCGG
>NZ_JABUYE010000056.1:0-793 GCF_014897485.1 Brevibacterium sp. FME37 | reverse complement strand
TGTTGGTTTTGCGGTGGTGATAGTGGTGGGGAAACGCCCGGTTAACCGTTCCGATCCCGGTAGCTAAGCCCATTCGCGCTGATGGTACTGCAACTTGGTGGTTGTGGGAGAGTAAGTGACTGCCGCAATATTTTGTTGAGAGTGAGGGGTCATTCCACTTTGGTGGGGTGGCCCCTTTCTCGTATTCATGGGTGTTGTGTCTTGGGGGCGTGTGATGGGTGGTGTTGTCGTTGCGTCAGGCTGTGGGCTGGTGGGCTCATCGAATGCTCTGTGACGTCGCGGCAGAGTTGCCAGTTCCCGTCTTCGTTCTTCCTCCAGACCTCAAGTAGCGCGGCCCAAACACCCACGTCGTTGTTCAGCGAGTAGACGAGGCCGTCCCACCGCGTTCCGCATCAGGATGGGCGAACCTGCGTGCAGGCTTCTTCGCCCACGTTGCAGACGTAACGAACTCCCACGATCCCTCCGGGCGTGTGTGAGCTGGAACAGCAGCCAATCGACTTCAAGGGAATGATCGACTCTCGAACCCCTGTGGGCACGGAGAAAGTCCTTGATGGTCTTGTTCGGGCCCCGTGTGCGGTGCTGGAGGAAGGATCGCCCTGTCGCTTCCCATGACGTGAACTCGCCCGTCCATGCGGCAGCCGCGTGGAGTGCCTCGACCTTTCCCAACGTTGTGAAAAGCGCGAGGTGTTCCTTGTTCGCTGGTAGGACTGGTCGTCGAATCAGGTGCTTGTGATGCTTCTATAGATGTCAAGCGGCTTGAAGAAGGAAGTCCCGGTACTGCGCTGCGAACTCG
>NZ_JABUYE010000063.1:0-315 GCF_014897485.1 Brevibacterium sp. FME37 | reverse complement strand
CCACCGCGATGATCCCGAGTTCGGGTACCGATACCTCGCCGACGAAGCCGAAGCGTCCGGCCAGCCCATGGCGGCACGCACTGCGTGGCGGTTGTGTTCGTCCAATGCCTGGTTCTCGGCCTTCGGCAAGGGCCGGGCCAAGAACGGGAAGAAGCCGGGACCACCGGTCCACGACGATCTATGCGCGGTTGTCGACGCCGACGGGAAGACCCGGCACGAGTTTCGAGCTGATGGCCCGAATCAGCTGTGGTTGACCGACGTTGTGCGCCACGAGGCGCTGTTGAACCGAGTGGAGGTGAGAGACCACCACCGCCT
>NZ_JABUYE010000055.1:0-955 GCF_014897485.1 Brevibacterium sp. FME37 | reverse complement strand
CCTTCGTTGAAGGCATCGGCGACGATAGGACAGACCGGTGCCTGTGGCTGACCGGTCAGGGTGACCCGACCACCGAGGTTCTTCGCCATATCGGTACGCCGGCTGGCTTCGCGGCTGGTGATGTTCAACCGGTCTTGGATGAGGGCCTTCGTGGTTTTGGCACCATAGTCGGTGGGTGTCCCGACTCGTTCACATACCGCCAACGCCAGGGTCGATAGGGCTTCGTTGACGCGGCCCAGGGCTTCGAGCCCATCAATGAGTTTGATCGCATCATCGGGACCCATACGCCGGTCGAAGGTCCGCAGCCCGTCCTTGAGTCCGCTCAGCGCGGTGAGACTGGTCGTGACTTCGGGTGCGAATCGTGCAAGATCCGTCCACTCTTCACTCGACAGCAAAGGGTGAGGACTCGAACTGCTGGCATCAGAGACTGGGTTGTCAGCTGAAGCACCGAGAGTCGGAGCCGGACTGGCCGCAGCGAAGCCATCGCCAGTCAACGGCTCGGTAACGTCGCTGACTCCCTCGGTCTCGTTGTCATCAGCGGCTACCGAAACATCGGTGCCCACCTCACCCTGATCATCGGCAGCACCCTGACCACTCGACTCACCCTCCTGACCCTGATCAATCGGGTCTTCATGGTCACCTGTGGGTACGGCTGGCAGGGATTCGAACTTCTTCGCCAGGGGGTGGCCGGTGAGGTCGAAGTCGGAGTCTTTGAGCTGGTCGAACAATGACGGCGGCCCGTCTGCTGAAGACGAAGCCTCAGCCTCCTCAGAAGCCGCATCGTCCCCCGCTATGGCATCACCGGTACCGGGGCGTGGGTCACGCTCTTCCGAGTGTCCTGGTGTGCGGTCGGGGGTGAGAGTCATGGTACTGAAGTCCATTCGCCAACATCGTCGTTGCTCTTCCTCTAACTATACACCCAGTTCGCCCGTTTTGACCCTTGAGTTTCGATTTT